>CAZCKE010000380.1:0-4346 GCA_964499005.1 uncultured Tepidisphaeraceae bacterium | reverse complement strand
AGAGCGTCTGACCCTGTCTGACAGGGTCGCGAAACGGACCATTTCCGTTCCGACGTTCAAAGGAGGGTGAAGGATTCGAACCTTCGAGACCCATTTCTGGGCCTTCCGCGTTAGCACCACGGCGCAATCGACCGCTCTGCCAACCCTCCGTGTGTACCGTCGCCGGTATTTCAAGGAGGGTGAGGGATTCGAACCCCCAAGACCCGAAGGTCCTGCCCGTTTTCGAGACGGGTGCCTTAGCCGTTCAGCCAACCCTCCGTCATTGCGGAGCCATCGGACGAATCTGTTGATGAACTACTCATCTACCGACTCCTTTTTTCAGTGCCGCAGGTGGGATTTGAACCCACACCGACGCGGTTCTTGAGACCGCCGCCTCTTCCGTTGGGCTACCGCGGCCATTGATTCCAGTGCTCCGGGCAGGACTCGAACCTGCATCAACGTGATTCTCGATCACGCGCCTCTGCCTAACTTGGGCTACCGAAGCATTCTGCCCTCTTCAACAAAGCGTTCTGCTCTCCTCAGCGAAGCATTCCGCTTCCTTCATCGAGGCGGTTTTGCTTCCATGGACACCGGAGGGAGTTGAACCCTCATTTCCTGGGTGCAGGCCAGGAGTCCTGCCATTGGACGACGGGCCCATTCGACTCGCTTCGCTCGCTCATGGCGGGCCAAGGCAAATCACTGTTCGTTTTCAATCACGTCGCGGGAAGGGATCGAACCTTCAACCTCGGCCTTCGGAGAGCCGTGCTCTTCCGGTTGAGCTACCACGACTTCGTTTAAGGCTTTTGCCCTAGTGGTCCAGACAGGATTTGAACCTGTACTTTCCTGATTCTGAGTCAGGCGCCTCTGCCGTTGGGCTACTGAACCGTTTTGTTTTTCTTCGGCTCGGGCATTCAATGCACCGAGCAGGACTTGAACCTGCATAGCTCCGCTTAAAAGGCGGGGGCTCTGCCATTGAGCTACCGGTGCGCACAATCCGCATGCACCGGGAGGGATTTGAACCCCCAGCCGACCCTTTAGAAGAGGGTTGCTCTGGTCCGTTGAGCTACCGGTGCAAAATTACTGGCACCGTTTTCTCCTGAGTTCCATGGTTCACTTTTCCTTTCGTTCACTGTTCTGATTCATGCACCCGGCAGGATTCGAACCTGCATCGTGCCGCTTAAGAGGCGGCGGCTCCGCCGTTGAGCTACGAGTGCGATAGTTAAATCTCGTATACTGTAAATCTATTAAAACAAACTATTTTTCACGGCCATGCACTGCGAAGGGCTCGAACCTTCAACCTCCGGTTTCGTAGACCGGCGCTCTAATCCAATTGAGCTTCCAGTGCGATGCTTAAACCGTCGCTTCCAGTACGCCGTGGAGGTCTCGACTCTCCGGCCTCTCGCTTATCAAGCGAGTGCTCTGCCTCTGAGCTAACAGCGTAAATGTTCATTTTTTCAGCCGTTTTCGCCGGTTTCGGTTTCCTCATGCGCCAAGATGGACTTGAACCACCAACCTCCGCGATGTAAGCGCGGCGCTCTGGCCGATTGAGCTATGGGCGCGATCTTCTCTTGTCAAAAACCCTTATCAGCGCGAACCCAGACTGGGTCAATGTGGAATTGAACCACGGACCTTCTGCCTGCAGGGCTGGCCCTTTACGCGTGTGTCGAGCAGACGCTCGGGCCGCTAAGCTGCAAACCCAATTATTTCCCGGTTTTAAAGTAGGTATTACTTTCGACCGGGAAGAACTCCCGGCCGGCGAAGGCAGGGAGCTAGGCAATATCCAGCACGAAAAGGTTTCTACCCAATCGTGTTGGTTCGCAACTGGCGGTTTCTGATTTATACCAATGTTGCATCATAAGACTCTCCATCGACATAACGTCGGCGGGTCCTGAATTGTTTCATAAAAATCGAAAAAATCAACCGAAAAATCGCGAATTCATCGTTTGCGGTCTTTAATGGGTGCTGCGCAATAGCGAGAACGGCGAATCACGCCGTGCGCTTGGCGGCCCTTGGAATCGCGATATTCGCGCTTTATTAGAAATCCAAAACGGAGGCCCAACTTGCCAGCGCGCTGGGGATGCTGGTCCAGTATCCGTATTTGGCATAAATGTCCGAGGAGTCGCTGGCTGAAGGATTGGGCATTTGTGGATCGCTCGCGTTGCGGATGGCTAGCCACTTCGTGGAGCTGCCCATTTCCTGGATGGCCAAGCCCAGCACGGCGTCGTCCATTTCCACCATCGCGCCAAGGCCCTGAAGCCCGAACTTATCGGTCTTGTCATCAAACTCAAATTCATCCGTCGTGATGATCACCATCGGCTCCTTCAGATTGTTGGCGATATCGAAGGTGTAGACCGTGGGATTCCCCGAGCGCTGGGAGCCGAGCTGATCGGCATTGGCGCCAACGAGTTTGGAATTGACGACCTTCAGGTAAGATTCCTGCGAAGGCTTGTAATTGCACGTGTATGTTTTGCCGTTGAATGGCGCGGATTTGAAATTGCGGCCGCAATGGAATCGAGCAGAGTTGGCGATGACGACGTCGCCGAGCTTGAGCTTGGGGCCGATCGCTCCAGCCGTGCCGGAGGTGATCACCAGTTTCGCCTCAGTCTGCTGAATGACTTGCTTGAACATATCCTTGACCGGCATCGATTTGTCATCGCGGGCCAGATGGAAATTGGATTTGAACAAGAGAACTTTCTTTCCGGCGATCAGAATGGGCATGTACTTGCCAATGTAATGTTGGGTGGCCGCCGGGGCCTGCCCGAATGATCGGCCGGCGAATTTTGAATCCCATTGGTTTGTGTATTCGTACCACGCCGGGCCCTTGGATTTGGACGGCGGCATCGCCCAGGAGCCGGGCGTCATCACGGCCGACATCGAGTTGGCCTCGGCGGACGTCCAGGTAAATATGACAAAATCGGCCTTGGGCAGCTCGGCATCGGCGCCTTTGAATGTGAATGACGGATCCATTGCCGGCCCTTCGCCCGCCGGCCAGGGGATTGGCGCAATGGCGTGCTTGTTGACCATCGCCGCATCCAGGCCTATGCGCTGCGATTCGGCTGCGTCCTCTTCCAGCGGGTTGTAGTCGATGATTTTTGCAGCGTAGGGATCGACATCCACTTCGGGATTTTTCAGAGTCCGCGAGGGCCTGAGCACCATTTGATCGCGAGGCGTTGTTCCCCAATACGGATCGCTCGCAAAGCTGTCGTCCAGGGCGTCGTTGGCCAGGCCGCTGACGGCAGAATACCTCGCCGGGTTCTGAAACGCGGCGAGCGTCAGCCCGGCGATGATCGCGGCATCGTCGCCCGCACCGACAATCGAGGAATTGGTGTGCAATCGTCCGGCGATGGTGACGGCGGTATTCTCATCCGCGTCATCCCATGTCTCGATGTCTTGAACGGAATGGCCATCGAGCGCATCGAATGCCGAGGTGGCGATCATCGCTCCGACTTGGCGGGCCGCCTCCTGAATCTGGTCCAGGCGGACAGCCTGCTGGAAATTCATCGATTTCCCGTTGCGCACTCGGGCCAGGCCGACGAGTTCGACCGTCGAGGCGCCCGGCGCCAGGGTTTGCGAGAGCCGTGACAGGCCCGTGATGTATTGTGATCGTGTGCTGGGCGAGAGGCCGCTGAGCGCTTCGACGACCCCCTGCACGAGCGAGAGGCGCAAGATGTCGGTGGGATGAACGTCGAGCGCTCCGGATTCGTCCGCGCCGCTGATCGTGCGCAGTGAAGGTGTCTTCGCGGCCGGTTTCTTGAATTGGCCGATGAAGACGGCCAACAACATCGCGAGATTGTAGCCAAAGGAGGGGCCGACGTTTAACACGCCGTAAACATCTGCCGCGACTTCATCCATCCAGTAATCCCAGAGCAGCCCCATCCAATCCGCGTCCGCTCCGGTAAATAGCGAATAGACCTGCGCCCGCAGTTGCGGCATCAGTGTCGCATCGGCATGGATGACGTCGTGCCCGCTGGTCTCGTGAGCCAGACTTCCGTAAAACAGCGGGTGATTGGCAAAGGTCAACGGCATGCTGACAACTCCGACGGTGCCTCCGATCAATTGGCTGACCATTTCACAGGTGATCGTGAAAGGGCCGCTGCTCGGATCAGATTGAAAAACAGCCAGCGGCGGGAGCGTCTCTTTCAACGGGATATCGAGGTGTGCACGCTTGCTGTTGTCCAGAAACGATCGATAAAGGTTGGAAATGACCGCTAGAAATCGGTGCAGTGGCTGTTGGATCTTTCGATCGGATTGCTCGTAAACCGCGCCGGTAAATGTCTCCAGCGTGAGTGTGTCCAAGCCGCCGCCGCTGGAAAGCCGGGAAAAGAGGCTGGCGACTTAGGATAAGTCAACCCATCCGGTGGGGCCTC
>CAZCKE010000379.1:0-4355 GCA_964499005.1 uncultured Tepidisphaeraceae bacterium | reverse complement strand
GATCGGGCCGAAATACTAACATTCCAGCCGGATCGGGTTGAGGGGGAAAGGTCACCCGTCGAGTGCATGTGCACTCGAATGTGCCGCATTCAGATGTTAGTGATGACAAATGAAAGATCAGGTCTGTTTTCTAGAGAATCACGAAACACGATTTGTGTCGAGTAGCGATGTGGGGATAGAAATCTAAGATTTCGCTTTTGCTTGCTGATTGGTTTTTGACCATTTTTCCAACAATCGAATAGTGCGATCTAATTTCGTACGGCGTTTTTTAGTTCGTCGATCGATCGTGGCCGCGGTTGAGATCGTTTTGGGGAATTGCTAACCACTTGACTGCGGATTGCCGGGCGTTACTATTTCCGGCGAAGTCAAGCATAATTCTGGGGCAGCGATGATGGAAGGCGATAATTCCAACCGGGCTGGAACTGAGAAGCACCGAAAACCATTGTCAGTGCGATTGCCAGGCTTTCTCATCGACGAGGATGTGGGACTTGGTGACGTCCTAAAGCGTGCTACTTCGTACGTGGGATTGCGAACGTGTGAAAACTGTCAGCACCGCGCGGAGGTGCTCAATCGATCAGTTGTGTTTAAGAGCTGGAACTCAAAATGAAGGATGGACGGCTATGGACGCAACAAGTGCAGGTGTAATTCCAAATCCGCCACGGATTGCCGATGGACCGAGCCAGTCGGCTGGGACTTGTGCATCGTGTGCTGCGGCGAGCGCCGCCCGTATGGGGCAGTCGGCTTTTATTTATGCAATTGGGAGGGTCCAGGCAAGATTCCCTACCCTTGCCTTGGAGAAAGAGTTTGCGCAAGTCGCGGGTAGGTCGGGGACCACCGGCCTTACAGATCGCGAAGCCCTTCACAAAGTCTGCTCCCAAAAGCAACATCGTTATTTGGTTAGGCAATTATGTTGGGTTTTGGCAATCGAGGGCTTAGACACCTACATTCTTCAACCGCGCGACATCTCTGATTTTGATCTTTTAGTGAATGCACTACGGCCCTCGCCGAGCCCGGCAGATCTGGATGTTGTTGTCGGCATGCGAGGCCCGAACGCGCCCGCGCAGGTCTGTAATGGAATGCAGTTGCCAATCGTTGGATTCGATCAGATTTATTCCTTTGACCGACAATCATTCATCGATGCCATTCCCAAGCCGACAAACGCAGATGCCAATAAATTTGCGGCGGCGGTGGCGGAACTCCTTGATCGTATGGTGCAGTTGGCCGACAACGCCGGGGCTACCGACGAACACCGGGCGATCAATTACTTGACGGTCCGCTACCCCGCGATCTACGCCAAGGCGGCCGAAGCGTTCGCGGCCAATTCTTCTCTCACAAGCGTCAGCGTACGGCCATCCAATCTAAGCGGCTCGCGTAAGATTGTCGAAGTGATTTTTTCGTATGCGAATCGCAACACCGATGTTGTAGAGAAGTACTTTGTCAGGATCGATGTAACGGAGGAATTTCCGTTCTTGATCTCGAAGCTCTCTTCCTATTTCGACCGATAGTATACGACTCACCGGGTGCCAAGCACGAATTGATGGAGCAACGTGCGACAAGGCAACTCAATTTACCTTCCCCCCTTTTCCGCAGAGGCGTCGGTCTATCGCTCCACGACCAGTTATCGAACGGCGTCACTGATATCGAATACGATGTCAGAATCTTTGGCCGACACGCCACAAGATGCAACCCCAATTACTTGCGGCGCAAAAGTCGTCACGGTCTGGTTGAATGCGTTCATCCCGAACTATATTCCGGGTCTCACGACTACCATTTCGAACGGCCCGAACACGGGGTTGACAAAGATTCCGGGTCCAACCTCCTTGAATGACTGCTACTTAACCGACCAAAGGACATACAACCCCGATTTCGCACGTAGCTCACGCATTCACGCCTTGGTCGGCGTAAACCTGGCGACCGGTGCTGTTTGGTACAACACTTATTGCGATAATACAGTCGAGGTGGATTGTCTTACAGGCGTCGGAACCAATTGCAACCAGCCCGGCGCGGCCTCGTTGGATCCGATCACGCTAACTAGCACACCAGTCGCTGGCGGCACGGCGACATCCTTTAATTTGACGGGAAACGCGAAAAACCCTTGTGCCCCCTTCGTCGCACCCTATATCGACTTCACTGGGACGGTTACCATTACGGAATTGACCTCGGGGGAGGTCGACGTAAATTTCACCGGAACTATAGAACCATTTCCGGCGTTCGAGATGTACGCGTCCGCCGATGGTGGACCGCCGCTTCAAATCTTTAAGGCCCCGCCAGTACTCGGAGCTGATCCATGGAACCTCTATGGGCCTGTCAATCGTGATGTCGTTGGCAGTGTCCGACTTACGTCTGCTTGTCCCGAGTGCCAAACTTGCGCCGACGGCTACTGTTCAAAAATCGATTGTGTCTTCCCCTGCCTCACTTGCCGGGATGGTACCTGCGTTCCGAAGCAATGCGGCGATTGTGAAGTATGCGACGCAGCTACGGGCGAATGCCAGTGGACTTGCGGTGAATGTCAAGAGTGTATCGATGGTGCCTGCCAAGAGTGCCAGGGCCTTGATATCTGCTGTAACGGAGTGTGCGTCGATTCATCTCAAAATGTGATGCACTGTGGAACGTGCAACTCGCGTTGTATTCCGCCACGGCAGTGCGTGGGTGGTAGTTGCCATGTTACGGGTAATTGCCCTGGAGGAACGTATTGTTGGGCGTGCGACGATATCACAGACCCGACTACTTGCCGGGCTCAATGTGTTAGCCGCGCCGACATGCAGCACAACTGCATTCTTTGCGGGAATTTCTGCCAGGACGGTCATACATGCTGCGGCTACCCCCACGGCTGCGTAGATTTGGCGAACGATCCGCTCCATTGCGGCGCTTGCAATCACGCGTGTACCGGCGAAGGACAGATATGTCAGGATAGTGTCTGCGCGTGTCCCGCCGGTCAGAGTTTGTGCAATAATGTTTGTGTAGACCTCTCAAGCGATCCGACCAACTGCGGGACGTGCGGCTTCACATGTTCAATGGATAATGGTGAATCCTGTTGCGACGGCGTTTGCAACAACTTCCAGAGTGATTCGAATAACTGCGGTGCGTGCGGACATGCATGCGATGATGGCAGCTGCTCACTGGGGCAATGTGTATGCGCGTCCGACCAAACCTCTTGTTCCAAAGGTGACCACGAACAGTGTGTGAACCTATTAAATGATGCGGCCAATTGCGGCACATGCAATAACGCGTGTGGTGCCGTTTCCGGTGCAGGATCATGTTCTTCGGGCCCAGATTGCTGCTACGGATATTGTGTCGACTATCAATCTTGCGCTCAACACTGTGGCGGTTGCGGCATGGCCTGTCCAAACGGTCAAAGTTGTTGTCACGGAAGCTGCAAGGACCTTCAGGTGGACGACAATAATTGTGGCCAATGCGATCGCGCGTGTATCGGCGGCCAATGCAACGGAGGGACCTGCTATTGCACAGATGGTAAGAGCAAATGCCCCTATGGTCCCCTAAGCGAACAATGTGTGAATTTCCAAACAGACAACAACAATTGTGGTGGTTGTGGAGATGTCTGCATGGGTGGCCAGTTTTGTAGCAACGGCGCGTGTGTCTGCCCCTCCGGTCAGATTTTCTGCGGGGGCGTATGTGTAAATCCTCAAGTCGACGACAAAAACTGCGGGAGTTGCGGTTATTCTTGCTGGGGCCTGGCTACTTGCAACGACGGCAAGTGTACTTGTCCATCAGGTTACCAGGCGGCCATCTCACCTGATGGGACTGGCTGCTGCCCACTTCCGTGGGGTGCTTGTGGAGGCGCGTGCTGTACGGAAGGATTTATTTGTTGCGGCGGGCAATGCGTTAACTACAACGATCCGAACCATTGCGGGAGTTGCGGCACGAAATGCGCTAACGGACAGATATGCAGTGGAGGCAAATGCATATGTCCGAAAGGGGTTCCCTGCAATGGGGCTTGTTGCCCGTCCGGTTTGCCCTGTTGTCACATAAACGGTACGTGTTGCGATCCGGGCTCACACTGCTGCCCCGGGGGCGGATGCTGTCCGGCCAATTCCGTTTGTCCTCCGCCTGGGAGCAATAATTGTCTCCCGCAAGGGGCAACGATCTGCCCTGACCAAAGGCACTATTGCCCGGCAGATCCAGATCATCCCTTCTGCTGTTCCGATAGCAGCGCTTGCTGCTCCGGAGGTATCAACTGCGGTCAAGGGTGGTGCTATCCCGGTGGTCCGTTTGGTGGTGTTCCCTACCAAAACCCATCGCTATCAATTTAGCTATCAGTCGCCGGCACTCCTGGCTTCTACTGACCTTCCCCCCGAAATCATACCAAGTTCAATGTTAGTGTCTCCAGGGTTTTT
>CAZCKE010000378.1:0-4368 GCA_964499005.1 uncultured Tepidisphaeraceae bacterium | reverse complement strand
TCTCCAAAGCGCTGGGCCGTTCCCCTCCCCCCACGCAACCGCCGACCCCCCCTGAAATCCAGTAGCGATTTACCCGGCTCGTTCAAAAGGATGACGATCTGGTCGATCGCTTCGCCAAGTCGGCCACTGGCGCCCAATTCAAGCTCCAGCCGCTGGCTGCCGGTGAATTGCCCGCTCGATTAATCGATTTCCTCGCGGCTCAACAATGCCGCCGCATCGGACTCGCCGTTTCACCACTCTTCGATCGCCTGGGAATCTCCGGCGCCCTGGCCGCCGCCGACTTTGAAATCAAGAACTGGAATTCCCTCACCCTGGACGAATCCTACGACCTCGATTGCGGCATCACCGACGTCTTCGCCGCTCTGGCCGAAACCGGCAGCCTCGTCATCCGTCCCGACCCTGCTCAGGGCCGCGCGCTCTCGTTGGTACCGCCAACCCACATCCACGTCTTGGAAAATTCCGCCATCCTGCCCGACATGCTCGACCTGTTTGAAAAAATCGACCCCGATTCCCCGCCCCCCGACCTCACCCTCATCAGCGGCCCCTCCAAAACCGCCGATATCGAGGGCATCCTCTTCACCGGCGTTCACGGCCCGGGCCTTGTTCAGATTTTCCTGATGGATTAATCGATACGGACACGGTCAATTGCGGACCAGATCGGCCGTTAATTGCCGCGAGAAATATCCAATCGCCTTGGCTCGCCCGGCTCGAACATCGCATAGCAGGATCTCAATCGTTTCACCGGCGCGCAAGACGTTGCCTTTCAGGTTTCCGGCCAGTTGATGACGCCACATCGGCTGATCCGGGGCGCCTTCCCATTCGTACACCACGGTCACTTCCTCGTTCCAGGGATTCTGGGTAATCGTGAAATGCACCGGCCAGCGTTTGTCCCACATTCCTGTCCATCGCCCCGCAAAAGGGGGCTCGGTCGAGATCTTTTCCGTCCTTCGCGCCAATGAGTTGGCGACCAGCGCGCCGCTGCCCCCCAGGACCACCGCTCCTCCCGCCAGCACTGCCGCCGAGGTGCCGACTCCCTTTCCCATTGCTGCCGCCGCGATCATCGGCAACAAATATGTCGATCCTTTCTGAGGCAGCGCGATCAGCGCCACCAGCAGTGCCTCAGACCCAATATGAATCTGATGGTCTTCAAAATACTTGCGCAATCGCTTGAGCGCCCGGCTGAGTCGCTGCCGCGCCGCCGCTTCGGAAATTCCCAGCATCGCCGCGACGTCGGCAAATTTCCGTCCCTCGCGGAACCGCAAGAGGACCGCCTCCTGATCGCTTTCCTGCAGCGTCTTGATCGCCTCTTCCAGTGCTGCCATGAATTGTTCGTTGGTCTGATCGGCCGGTGCGGCGGGATTTTCTTCGAGTCGCGCGGCCATCCGTTCGTGATGTTGCCGTCGAAGGTCGGCCCGCTTGGCGTTGGCCGCGCAATATCGCGTCGCCCGCACCAGCCAACCCGGAAACGCGGCGGGGGGGATGGTCTTCCCCTTTTTCGCCAGAATCGTGAAAACCGCCTGCGTAATGTCGTCGGCCAGGTCTTCGTTCCGCACCATGCGCAGAGCGCTGGCGTGGACGAGGCTCATATAGTTGCCCGCGAGCCATTCCATCGACAAGGCCGCCGCGGCCGGTTCATTCTCGTTGATCAGTCGATTCATTGGCGTCCCTGCTTTTGAATAAAAAGCCACTGTGTCGCTGCATAATATATGCAAAAGTGATTGGTTGCCGCGAGCTAAATCATCGCGAATTTTGTCACGAAATATTTTCGCCGGACATATTAAAGCAGACGGGCTTTTGAGGCCGGAGATTCGGCGGCAAGTCACTCCGTCGGCCGATCATCCGGCTTCCGTGGGCTCAGGACAGCCGCGCGTTGTCGCTATCGCTTGCGAGACCGCGGCCCTCATTTTGCGATCGCGCTTGCCATGGCGGCCGCGCGAACGGCGTTGTTCCCTGAACGCTTTGCGGCCAGGAAAAGCAGGCCTTTTTGCCGCTCGCAAAATGAGGCTGAGTTTCGTCTTCAACGGCGCCCGGCGCAAGATCACGGAATTCGGCATGCACGGAATTGCATGCTTCAAATTTGAAATTCATCTCAAAAACGCGTCGCTCAATCCCCCGTCCACCGTCACCACTTGCCCCGTGGTCTTCCCCAGCCGATCTCCCAGCAGCAGGAAGAACGCTTCCGTCTGGTCCGCCGGCACAATCGGCGATTTCATCAACGTCCGCTGCGCATAAAAATTCGCCAGCTTCCCGCGCAGCTCCTCGGTCGATTCGGTCTCGCCGTGCGCGATCCCATACTTAATCAGCGACGCGATCACCCGGTCGCGCGGGAACATTCCGCTCCCCTGTACGACCGACGCCGGCGCCACAGCGTTCACGCGCACCAACGGCGACAACTCCATCGCCAATTCCCGCACCAGATGATTCACCGCCGCCTTGCTCGTGTCGTATGCCAGCGATCCCTTTTTGGCTACCACCGCGTTCACGCTCGAGGTCAGCACGATCGACGCGCTCAGGCCCTGTTCCCGGAGTGTCTTGGCCGCCTCATCGGCGACCAGATACGATCCCTTCACATTGATCGTAAAAGTCGTCTCCCACTTCTCATCGGGAATATGCCCGCTGCCATCCGGCGGCACAAAAATTCCCGCCGTCACCGCGATCCCGTCCACTCCACCGTAGGCCAGCGCCGCGTCATTCAGCATGTTCCGAATGCTTTCACGCCGCGTGATATCGCACTCCACCGCGACCGCGGGCCCGCAGGCGGAGATTCCCGTCCCAGACACGCCGATCCCATTTCCCAATTTGTCCGTGATCGCCTTGGCCGCTTCCTGCGATTTGGCCACGTTTAAATCGGCGCAAACGATATGCGCTCCTTCGCCCATCAGCCGTTGCGTCACCGCCCGTCCAATTCCATCCCCCGCCCCGATCACCACGATCACGCGCCGCGCCAATTCCTTCTCGGCCGGCATCCGCTTCAGCTTCGCCTCTTCCAGCAGCCAATACTCGATGTCAAACGCCTCTTGCTGCGGCAGCGCCACATATTCATCCATCGCCTCCGCCCCGCGCATCACCTCGACGGCGCAATTGTAAAACTCCGCCGTCGTTCGCGATTCGCTCTTGTCCTTCCCCCAGGCGATCATCCCCAGGCTGGGGATCAGGATCACCGTCGGGTTCGGGTCCCGCATCGCGGGCGAATCCGCATGCCTGCTCCGCTGGTAATACGCTGCGTAATCCTCCCGGTATTTCGCCAATCCCTTCTCGATGAGGCTTTTCAGCTCCGCGACCGATTTGCCGCCGGGCTCCCAGCCCACATACATCGGCTTGATCTTGGTCCGCAGAAAATGGTCGGGGCAGCTGGTTCCCAATTCCGCCAGGCGAGGCGCATGATGGCTGTTCACAAAACGCAAAATCGCGCCGTCCGATTGGACCGTTCCGATCAAGCGCTTCTGCCCGCTCACCTTTCCGCGCAGCCACGGCAAAATCTCCGCCAGAATTCCGAGCCTTTGATCCTCGGCCATTGCCCCGAATTTCGACCCTCCAAACGTCCTCTCACCCTTGTCGCATTTCTCGATGTACCGCGCCGCCTTCTCGATCAGTTCCAGCGACAGCTCGTAACACGCCTTGTCGTTCTGGGCCCAGTTAATCAGCCCATGCTGCCCCAGAATGATGCCTCGCGCCTTGGGATGCTGCGTGCAAACTTCCGCGAGCTTGAGCCCCAGATCAAACCCCGGCCTCTGCCACGGCGTCCATACCACGTCGTCCCCGTAAATTTCCCTGGTGAGCCGCTGAGAATTCTTCGCCGCCGCCACCGCGATCGCCGCGTTCGGATGGGTATGGTCCACGCATGGCGCCGGCACAAACGCGTGCAACGGCGTATCAATCGACGCCGCCCTGGGATTCAAGTTAAACGTGCAATGCGGATACATCCCCACCATCGCATCCTCGATGGCCGACTTCACTCCGCGTTTTTCCGTCCCCAGATATTTCTTCTGCAAATCCACCAGCCGGCTCATGTACAGCGACGAAAAATTTTCCCTTCCGCTCGTGCGCAAGTCGCCGCCCGAACCCTTCACCCAAAGCACCTCCGCCTCTTCCCCGCTCAGCGGATCTTTCTCCCGCGCCTTGGAGCTCGTGTTCCCGCCCCCCGTATTGGTAATCCGCAAATCCTGCCCCAGCAGATTCGACCGATAGACCAGCCGCCCCAGCGCATCCAGCTTCCCCGCTTCCGTATCGTTCCAGAGATAGTTTACAAACCGGTAATCCGAGTTTTTAGTCATAGTGTTCTCAATCAATTCAATTCAAACCGCCAAGGCGCGATGGCGCGAAGGAAAACGCGAAGAGTACATTGGAATTATGTTCTGATCCGATTTT
>CAZCKE010000377.1:0-4372 GCA_964499005.1 uncultured Tepidisphaeraceae bacterium | reverse complement strand
CTTGGCACCCCAGCGGGTCCTGCGGGTGCCCTATCCAGCTGCGCAACGCGTCCGGGTGACGGCGATGTTAGCCGGCTCCGGGGGATCGGGCAAGACGGATCTGGGTTGGGAGCCGCCGGCAACGCTAAAAGCCCCGGTAATAAAAAGTTGGAGAGAATGCGAGGCGTTTTGCCGCAATCAGTTCCGTCGGCGGTATGAGTATCTGAGTTGGGCCGTTGCTCGGCGATGGACAATCCGCCGGCGCCAAATGAGTGTAATATTCACCACCTCGTCCGCGCCCTGAAATTCAGCCAGACCTTTACCTGCTTGCCTCGCCGGTTACCGTATTTCCCATTTTTCCAGTGGTGTTTATCATGGAAATATGGAGAATGTTCTGAGGCTGGCGGATAATAAATAAATGCCGGCACGCCTTGACCGCGTGCCGGCATGGAATGAACCATAGCGACAGCGACCGCTGGTTTCACATGCGGATTACTGCCCCTATGTGAGAGGAACGACAATTCCGGTTGACGTCGCTTGGCGTGTCCGTGGACGTCTATATTCATCACCAGGTTCGGTGTTCAACCGGATCTCCGCTAATGTATCGCAATAAACGGGGATTTGTTGGCTTAATTCAATCAATCTTGTTGTGGTTTTTTGTCAGCCCATCCGATTTTTTGCGAATTAAACAAATTTCATAATGGGTTTCCCACTTCGGCAAATAAAAGTCCGCCACGAGTCAAATCGTACCGGTGAAGGCCATCTGCCACCCAACCAGCCCACATATTTCATCAGGATTTTGGCGTGGCACTATAGCGCGACGGCCCTGCCTCTTATAGATTCTTGAGTTACCCCCCCAATCTTTGACAAAATGATATGCTACCCGGCTGCCGGAGCGTTGCAGCCAATGAAGTCGCAACTCTCACACACCGTTCCCCCCGAAATTGCCTCGCAATGGCGGACAAGGCTCGAACTGCTGGAGCAAAAGCTTCGCGACGCTTCAGGGGATGAGCAGGGGTGGCTGTGGGAAATTCAGTGGTACATCATTGCATATCTTCTGGGTCGCTATGCGGGCCAGGAAATCAAAACTCGGCCCAATCCGGCAACCTTCATCCCTCCGGCAGAACTGCCGCTCGAACAGCCCCCTCCATTGCCTGGAAATATCAGGCCTTCTCACATGCCGACTGTTCCGCCGGGTATGGGTAAACCACCCCGATCTTCCACCGATATCCGCCGCTACCTCCAGACCATCACGCAAGGCAATCAGGATCGTTATCAATTACTCCAGCAGCTTCGCGAATTATACCTCCATGACCTGCGGATCGACGCCCTGGAGCGGCGACTGTTCATCCTTGCAAGCGTGGAAATCGACCAGCAGTTGGATCAGTTGGCCACAGACAAGCCAAGCCTGACCGAAGATGAGATCGTCGACCTGGTCACCTAATGGACCCGGGACCCATTGCCCGCTGGAAATGAGGTGAATAACAGCGGGGCGAGAAGCAAGAGCTGATCGTGATTTGGGGTCCGCGCGACCCCGTGAGGTAAAAAAACTCAGTTCTGCCGGCGCTCGGTTTCGAGGAGCTTTGCTTTGCGCTGAATGCCCCAGCGATAGCCGGACAATGAGCCGTCGGTGCGGACCACGCGATGACAGGGTATGGCGACGGCAATGGAATTGGCGGCGCACGCCTGGGCGACGGCGCGGGTCGCGTTGGGTCGGCCCAGGTCTCGAGCGATCTGAGAATAAGTACGGGTCTTGCCGGGGAGGATTTCGCAAAGTTTTTGCCAGACGCGATGTTGAAACGCGGTTCCTTGCACGTCCAGGGGCAAGTCCAGGCCTTTGCCGGGACGATCGACGAAGGCGATCACCCGAGCGACCAGACGATCAAATTCGCGATGGTTGGCGATGAGCCGGGCTTGGGGGAAACGATCCTGAAGGTCTTTGACCAGCGCATTGGGATCATCACCCAGAGCGATGGAACAAATGCCAAGTTGGGAAGCTGCGACGAGGATGGAGCCCAGGGAACATTCGCCGACGGCGAAGCGAATGGTTGCGCCATCGCCGCCTTGACGAAAATCGGCCGGCTTCATGCCGAGCATCCGAGATGACGTGGCGTAAAACCGACCATTGGAATTGAATCCCGCATTGTAAATCGCGGATGTAACGCTGCCGGCGCGAGGCAATTCTCGTCGAACGCGCTCGCCGCGGTGTGCCGTGGCGTAGGCTTTGGGCGTCAAACCCGTCAACGATTTGAAAAGGCGATGGAAATACGACGGGCTCATGCCCACGGTCATGGCCAACGTCTGTAAATCGGGCGATTCATCCGCGTCGACGATCAATTTGCACGCCTGGGCGACCGCCTGTGTGTGATCGTTCGTTGAAACGCGCTGGTCAGGCTGGCACCGTTTGCATGGGCGGAATCCGGCCCGCTCGGCCTCCGCCGGCGTCGGGTGGAATTCGACATTCTCGCGCCGGGCGAGCCTGGCCGCACAGGATGGCCGGCAGTAGACGCCGGTGGTTTTGACGCAATAGACCATGGCGCCATCAGCGCTTTTGTCTCGAGCCACCACGGCTTGCCAGCGCTGATCGTCGCTGGCGAATGATTTTTCGGCTCGGGGTTTTAGCTTCATCGTTGTCATATCAACAAGAATACCCTGCTCATTTCGCAGTGACACTCCGTTTCTTGCCTTCAAATTCCGATTGGGAAAATCAATTACTAGAAGCTGTTTCAAAACCTCGCGCGGGCGTTGCTTGCGTCTGGTGGAGGCTGGCCGCGTCGCTCCTCCTGGCCGTATTTGGCTCTAATACTGCTCGTCGTCGCTTCTTGCCAGCCTCCGCCATCCGCGGCGCACCGCCGCGCGGGAGGTTTTGAAACAGCTTCTAGCTATTCGAGCATTCAATGAGGATTTTAGCCAGATACTGGACGGCGTGGATTCGGCGCAGATGGGATTGAGCGTAATGCTGGGCACGCTGGGCAATGGCATCGCATTCCGCGGGATGAGCAAGGGCCCAATCGAGCTGACTGAAAAGATCGGATAGATCTTCGCGCACGGGGATGTAATGCTCGAACGGTTTGAGATCGTCGAAGAAATATTCCCGCCAGATGCGATCTGGAACCAGCAGGGGTCGACCGGAAAAGAGAAGGATCTTGAGCCGGCCCGAGTAGCCGCGGCCTTGAAGATCGATCAGAAAACGATATTCGCAATGACCGGGAAGAGATGTAAATCCTCCCGTGGGCTTCAAGGGCGTGCCGGTGGGACCTTGGCTTGACGGGGGCGACCAATCCATACTCTGGGCGCAGACTCGCGAATCGCCATGGGTAAGTTCGAGAAATCGGCGCCGGGAAACATGCGTGGCCTGATTTCCGATCCAAAACAGACGATCGTCGGTTGGCGATTTGGCGGAGTGGGCCAGCGTCTGGTCGATGGTCGATTCGTAATCGTCTATCCCGGTTTCGGGCCAGGACCAGAAAAGATGATCGGGAATCGCAGTGACGTTGTCCTGCTCGGCGGTGCGGCAATAGGCAAGGCAGCGTGTCGATCGATCCGCCGCCGGCAAAAAATCGTCGGTGATAACGCCGATCGAAAATGAATTAAGCAAGTTGGGCCGAGCCAAACGCAGGGCATCGGTGATCAGGTGAGTCGTGGAATAATTGCGGCTCTGATATCCCCCTTGATCATCGATGGAAAAGACGCCCGTCTGGGCCGAGAAGCGGAGCATCAGATTGAACGGCTTGGACGTTGAGAGGCGCGGGGGCCGCGGCGCGGGGCCGATAACTGCGGACATACCGCCCTGATCGGCATTTTCATGTGAAAATCTTCGGTTTTGGCAGGACCGATAACTTTGTGTAATCCGGTTTCTTCCGCAATGCCGATCTACAGCAAAGCAGTTCGTCTTGGGCAATGGTTGCCATCACCCCGGCCCTCTTCCCAAAGGAGAGGGAGAAATGTTGTGGAGTTCGTGATGTACGATTGGCTGGTCGTTGGCGCGGGATTCAGCGGAGCGGTACTGGCGGAGCGCCTGGCAACGCAAATGGACCAGCGGGTGCTGGTCATCGATAAGCGCCCCCACATCGGCGGAAATGCGCACGATCATTTGGACGAGGCCGGCGTGCTGGTGCATCGATATGGCCCGCACTTGTTTCACACCAATTCGCAGCGGGTGTGGGAGTATCTCTCGCAATTCACCGAGTGGCGCCCTTATTCGCATCGAGTCCGGGCAATGGTGAACGGAAAACCAGTGCCCGTGCCGTTTAATCTGAACTCGCTGCATGCCCTGTTTTCACCCCGGCGGGCCGTCCGGATGGAGCGGACCCTGCTAAGCCGCTATGGCGAGGACGCGCACGTGCCGATCTTGAAGATGCGTGCAGAGAACGATCCGGAACTGCGTGAACTC
>CAZCKE010000376.1:0-4377 GCA_964499005.1 uncultured Tepidisphaeraceae bacterium | reverse complement strand
CGCAATGGAAAAATGCCTGGTGAATTGATGATCGGTGAAAAGGCAATTTACGAGAAGACACCAGCGCGGCCGACGGGATATGTTTCGCGGAAATGATGAGCCCTCGTGATCCCCGGCATGATTGATCGAGCAAGCGTTTCAGGTTGGGGAGAACGAACCAGTTGATCCCGCATCCCGACGGTTTTCGGGTGTTCGATGAAACCATTTCGCAACCGAAGGAGACCGGCATGTTAGTCAACCCTTACCGGAACGAGTCCTTGATCCAGATGGAGACTTACGAAACGGATGTCACGCGCGCCGACGCGCTGGTGAGCAGCGTGCGCTCCAAGTGGGCGTTTCTGCGTGACCGGGGCCTGGCGGGAGATTATCCGGTCGCGGTGCTGCGGAGCGGTGGGCCGGAAGGAAAGGTCTCCGACGCGGGCAATGGGAACGGCAATCAGCCGCCGCGCGTCAAGGTCGTGGAGATCTTCCGATGGCGCTCGCAACAGTCGCGAATGGAAGCGCGCCAGAACGCGGACTATCAGGAAATGGCCAGGAAAATCACCGACCTGGTCCTGTCGGAAAGCCCGCGGGAGACATTCAGTGAAGCCGTTCGGGGGTTCAACACGAATTTCCCCGGTTGCGGCGGCGTCGAACTGCTCAAAGGCGTCTGCTCGTGCCTGCTCTCCATCGACGGAATGGTGGAGAACTATCCGATGAGCGTAAAGAACGGGATCGTGCTGATGCATCGAAGCCCGCGGATGGACCTCGATGGGGACGGCCACAACGAAATGTACCTGAAGATCCTGATGCACGGAGGCGAGATCATCCAGGCGGCACTGGGACCGATCCGGGTGGAGCAGAATTTCGCGCGTCCCAATGACGGCATCGTGCGCAGCAACGGCGTCGGGGAAAACGACTTCCCCGCGACGGCGATCTGGCGCGTGTCATGGAAGATTCAAACGGCGCTGGGGCCGGTGCTGACCGATCCGGATCAGCCGCTGATCTTTGGCCCGGCGACCGTGAATCACTATCCGCCGGTCGGGACGCATTTCCACTCACCGACCGGGCCGGTCAAGCTGGTGCTGGAGAGCACGGGCCAGCGCGTCGGAACGCTGATTCCGGGCGAGCTGACGGCATTCGACATTGTTGTCACCAAAGACGATGAGATCTATGCGGACCATCTGAACACGGCGCCGAAGGACATCTTCAAGCTGTTGAATGAGTACTCGGCGAACAAAGCCGTTCATGCGGCCAAACACGTGAAGGTCCCGGGTTCGGAGGTGCCGGAATCGGCGGGATTTGCGGCGGAGCCGGCTGCAACCGGCAAGGAAACGACGACCGCCGGAGTGTAGAGAGCGGCGCTGCGATGCAATCCGATTTGGCCGAAGGATGCTCGAGTATCGCTGAAGCTTCGACGGAACCGGCGGCGCTCCCATTTTGGCTGGCTGGAAAGTCGCTGCCGTCGGTGAAATTCGCGACTGCACTGCCCACCGCCGTGGATGCCGTCGTAGTGGGCGCGGGCCTCATGGGCGTGTCGGTTGCCTATTGGCTGTCGCGCGGTGGGATGGAAGTACTGCTGCTGGATGCGTCCGTGCCCGGTTGGGGCGCGAGCGGGAGAAAAGCCGGCATGATGCTGGCCGCTACGTCCGCGATCGAAAATCCGGAGTTGGTCCAAAGTGTGCTGGTGGAGGAAGGAATCGATGCGGACTACGAGCAAGTCGGCCATCTTGCATTGGCGGATGATGCTCGGATCTGGGAGCAGTTTGTACAGGAGGCCGCCCGGATGACAGGGTCGTCGCGATCCATTAGCGCCCTGAGCCGCGCTTCATGCGAAGAGCTCATGGGGATGCAAATCGATGCCAGGTTCTTCGGCGGGCGATGGTTTGCGAGTGGTTGCGTGGTGAATCCGGCGCGACTCACATACGGATTGGCGGCTGCGGCGGTGCGGCGGGGAAGTGTGATCATTGCGGATTGCGCGGCAGCCGGGATCGAGTGTGAAGACGATTCGAAGGGCTTGAAGGTTTGTACGGCGCGTGGTGCCATCCATGCCAGGCACGTTGTCGGGGCCTGCGGCGCGCATTTGGCGGAGTTGATGCCTGAGTTTGGGGCGGTCATGACCCCTATTCGCGGCCAAATGCTCGCGACGGAACGAATGGAGCCGGTGTTTAGGATGGGAATGGCGGTGAATTTCGGATCGGTCTATTGGCGGCAGGCGCCGTGCGGAACAATTGTGTTGGGCGGATTGCGCGGAATTGATCCGGATGAGGAAACGACGGGAAAATTGCGAGTGAATTCTCGCATTCAAAAGGCGCTGGACGAATTTTTGCCCGGGGCTTTTCCAGGATTTGGGCCAGTTCGGGTCGCCCGGCGCTGGGCGGGGATCATGGACTGCACGCCGGACGACCGGCCTTTGATCGGAGCGCGGCCGAAGAGAGAAAACCAGTGGATCATTGCTGGATTCGGGGGCCACGGGATGCCTGCGGCCATCGGTGCCGGAAAGGCGCTGGCCCAGACGATCCTGACGGGCCGAGCGCCGGAGAGTTTGTCGCGATTCGATCCGGCTCGATTTTTTAAGGAGGCGCCGCCATGCTGACTCAATCCATCAAAGATCAGGCTTCCGGGACCGCCGATTCTGCGATTGCACCGCGCGGGCTGACGCAATCGCCGCTGTTGTACGTGTTTTATGAGGCTTGCAACCTGGAACAACAGCGGGACGTATACGAGCGTGTGCTGGGCCTGCCGGTGATTGAGAACCAATTTCACCCACCGCACGAGGTGCATGGGTTGGTGAAATATGACGCGGGGACGATCGTTATTTCATTGAATTTGTGCGGGCAAAGCCGGTTTGAAAACGACGGTTCCGATGGAATGGTCGCGGCCTATACGGTGCCGAATTGCGGGGAGGTCTTCGAGCGCCTGATGGAGGGTACTCATCCGGTTTCGGGCCAGGCCACGATGTTTTTCTCTGATTTGCATGGACACCATTATGAGTTGAGCGAGGCTGACGTCAGAGGAGCGTTGACGGCGGAGAATAAAACGCCGATTTTGCGGCAACTGCGGCTGACCGTGAAGGATTTGACGGAATCGATTGACTTTTACGAGGGGATTCTCGGATTAACGCTTAAATCGCGCGCGGATCGATCGGCGCTGTTCTCGGCTGGGCCTGTCGATCTGGCAATCGAGCAAATCGAATCGCCGGACAAGGTCGGGCAGTTGCGTGGCGGCACGTACCTGATCGTTTTTTACACCCGGGATGCTCGCGCCATGTACGCAAGCCTGACGGCTCGAGGGCTGTCGTTCAAATCACCGCGAGTCAGCTATAGCGACATCGGCGGGACCGCCCGCTTTCAGGATCCGACGGGTCACACTTTCTGCATCTATGAACCCTCGGAAGAAAGCTTGGGTTGGGGCAGCGGGCCAAAAATAAAAGAGCTGATGGCCCGAGCGGAAGCGGCCGAATCTTTGGCTCAAACATGAATGCTCAGATGAGACAACCCTTTGGACGACATCAACCCCGACAGGAGATAAGCCATGTTGAAAGACGCACGCATCGTTTACCTGATTCTTTATGTGAACGACTTGGAGCGTTCGCGCGAATTTTTTGAGGGAATTCTGGGATTCGGAGTGCTGGAGGAGGACGATCATTCGGTCAAGTATGACGCGGGGCACGTGATATTGCTGCTGAACCGGGCGAGCGATCATGGGATCACGCTGGCGCCATCGCATGACACATCGACCGACATCGTATTTCTGGTGAACGATCTGGAGCGGACCCGCGCCGAGTTTGAGAAGCGCGGCATCACCTTTACGCCGACCGTGCGATACGTGATCGGATCGATCACCGATTTTTACGACCCGGACGGGCACTGGTTTACGCTGTATCAGCCATCGGAAGAGGCGCTGAGATGGCCCAGCGGGAGCAAGATCAACGCGGTCCTAGCATCACGGAAAAAGCCGGCGCAACACACCGATGGTCCGGCCCTCGAGCCCATGGCCGCCGTGAAAACAGAGGCCGGCAAAGGGAATGGGAATGGGAACGGCAATGGCATATCGCTCGATGGGACCGAATTGATCTATTTGTTTCTTTTCGTGCGCGATGCTGGCGCGACGGCAGAATTTTATCGCGAGAGGCTGGGGCTCACGGCATTGGAAGGGGGGCCGTGCAGCCAGGGGACTTCGTCGGAAGAGGACGGCGTCGTGAAATATGACGGCGGCGGGGTGATGATCGCGACGCATCATACGGATGGGACGGAATTCACGGACGGCACCAAGCCGGTTGAAGTGGATTTCTCGGAACATAGCTGTCCACCGCGAAAGCTTGACCCGGTTCACACTCAAGGGGTCGCGCCGGTATTCTGCGTGGTCTCCGTCAGCGCCTGGGCGGGTCCCAGAACG
>CAZCKE010000375.1:717-4381 GCA_964499005.1 uncultured Tepidisphaeraceae bacterium | reverse complement strand
GACGTCGCTGGTGGTATGGATCACGGCCGTCGCGCCCGAGCGGTCGGTAATGCGGAATTGCCCGCGTTGAATTCCCGCTCCTCCATTGAGTTGGGAGAGAAGAGTTTGGGAGGAGGCTTCGCCACCCCCTTCTTCCAGCGTGATCGTTCCAGCGCCAACCAGGGCCGTGCTGGGATCGACAAATCCCGAACTGATGGTTTGCTGAGTCGTCACCAGGCGGGAAACTTGTAACTGATACGATCCCACCGCAGCGCCCACGGATGCGGTAGCTGTCAGGACATTGGGGTTGCTGCTATTGGTGGTGGCATTCTGAAATGTCTGGGGAAGCGCAAGGGTATTGCCAATCGTTTGAATGTTGTTGAGTTGAGTTTCAAGGGTGGAATAAGCCTGCTCGTGTGCCTGCGCGGCCGCGACCTGTGCCTGTAGCAATTGCACCGGCGCGGAGTCCAGCGAGATGAGCTGGCTGATCAGATCACCGGTATTGATGCCGCTGATCAGTCCAACGCTGGAAGTGATCTGGGCCATGGCTTGTTAATCGTCCAAAATGCTGCCGCGATATAAAAGCTTCCAGTTGTGATTGTTAGGATCGGCAAGCTGTTCGTCGCCGGCTTTGGCGACGTCCGCGGCGAAGCGCCGGGCCGCCTGGATGTCGGCGCCCAACAGGCCGGTAATCCAAAGATCCAGAAACAGCAGGCTGGCACGGCGGACCGAGCGCAAGCGTTGCGCTGCGGCAATCCAATTCGCATGAGGTGCAGCGTGACGGATCATGCCATTATTTATCGGAACCCCCAATCCCAGGACGTGAGGGAAATTGGTCGCTCCTAAACCCCGCGACCATCCGCCATGAGTTGAATTCGACCCGCGCCGGCTTTAGCTTTCCAGTATGGCAATCACGGACCCGTCGGAATGTAATCTGCGCCCCATTCGCATCACGCGGCGATTCACCGAGACTCCCGCCGGCTCGGTCCTCTGGCAGCAGGGGAAAACAATCGTTTTATGCACGGCTTCGGTGACCCCGGAATTGCCTCCCTGGTTCAAGGACGATCGCGCCGGGGGGTGGGTCACCGCGGAGTACGTCATGCTCCCCGGTTCGACGCCGCAGCGCAAGCCCTGGCCCAAGATGGGGCATACTGATTCTCGCGGAACTGAAATTCAGCGGCTCATCGGACGAGCACTGCGAGCGGCCATCGATCTATCCAAAATCGGGCCTCATACGCTGGCCGTGGATTGCCAGGTACTCCAGGCGGACGGTGGGACGCGCACGGCGTCGATCTCCGCAGCATACGTTGCCCTGCGCGATGCATTGGCGACGTTGCCGGCGCAAATGCCCATGCCACGGGCCGGCGCAAAGGGGACCGTCGATGCCGTGACTGGCGCGACGTTTCCCCGATTTGATGCGTCGCTCTACAAGCCCTCCGAAGCAATGATCGATCAACTCGCCGCCGTCAGCGTGGGGATCGTTGATGGGCGGGTTTGCCTGGACCTGGATTACGAACATGATTCTCGGGCGGAGGTGGACTTGAACGTCGCTTATACCTCCAGCGGCCGATTTGTTGAGGTGCAGGGGTCCGCCGAAAATGGATTGGGCTTTGACCGGCGCAAGCTCGATTCGATGCTCGATGTCGCGGTGAAAGGCTGCCTGAAAATGATGGAGATTCAGAAGGGCGCGCTGGCGGCTATTTCTTGATCAGCTGATCCCGATAGAAATCGATCATCTTCTTTAGGCCTTCCTTACGGTGGATAACCGGGGACCAACCCAGGATCTGGCGCGCGCGTGTAATGTCAGGGCATCGGACACGCGGATCGTCCGGCGGCATCGGATGGAAGGTGATGGTGCTCTTGCTCTCGGGGATTAATTCGAGAATGTCTCGCGCGATCTGAAGGATCGTGATCTCGTCGGGATTACCCAAATTGATCGGCTCACAGAAATCGCTTTCCATGGTCAGATTGATCCCGCGCACCAGATCGCTGACATAGCAGAGGCTGCGAGTTTGCTTACCTTCACCAAAGACGGTCAAAGGCTCGTTATTTAGCGCTTGACGAATGAAACTAATGACAACGCGGCCGTCGTAGGGATCCATGCGCGGCCCATAGGTGTTGAAGATGCGGATGATCCGTGTGTCGACCTTGCGCTCGCGGTTGTATGCCATCGTGCAGGCTTCGCTGAATCGCTTGGACTCGTCGTACATACTGCGCAGGCCGATGGGGTTCACGTTGCCCCAGTAATCCTCGCGCTGGGGATGGACGGCCGGATCACCATAACATTCACTGGTGCTGGCCATGAGAAATCGCCCATTTTTGGATTGGGCCAGCTCTAGCAGATTCCAAGTTCCCTGGCTGTTGACCTTAAGCGTGGCCACCTGGTGTTTCACGTAGCCGATGGGGCTCGCCGGTGAAGCCATGTGGTAGATGCGATCGATGGGGCCGTCGATCTTGGGCGGGGCGGTTACGTCAGTTTCGATGAAGGTAAATTTCGGATTCTTTCCGCGCAGATGCGCGATATTAGCCGGTTTGCCGGTGATGAAATTGTCGGCGCCAACCACCTCGTGCCCCTGCCCCAGAAGCAGGTCCGTCAGATGTGAGCCGAGGAAGCCCGCGGCGCCGGAGATAAGAATTCGCATAAGTCTCAATCCGTGAACCCGTCTCAATCCGTGAAGCGAAAGCGAATGATGGTCAGAATCGCTTTGACGCCGTCCTTCCAAGTGATCTTTTTCCCCTCTTCATAACTGCGGCCATAGTAGGCGACGCCCACCTCGTAAATTCGCAGGCGGGGCCGCATTTTGGCGACCTTGGCGGTGATCTCCGGCTCGAAACCGAAACGAGCACACTTGACCTGAATGCGGTCCAACACCGATTTCCGAAATACCTTATAGCAGACTTCCATGTCCGTCAGGTTCAAATTGGTGAACATGTTGCTGAATGCCGTCAGAAATTTGTTGCCCAGCGTGTGCCAGAAATAGAGCACGCGATGAGGCTCACCAATGAAGCGGCTGCCGAAGACGACGTCGGCTTTACCTTCCAGGATCGGCCGCAACAGCCGTGGATAATCTTGAGGATCGTATTCGAGGTCGGCATCCTGAACGATCACGATATCGCCTGTCGCCAACTTGAATCCGTCGCGCAGCGCGGCGCCCTTGCCCTCATTGACCTGCTTGTGGACAACCCGAATATCGGCCTGGGGAAATAACTGCTTAAGCCCCTCGAGCTTGGCCGCCGTCCCATCTTTGGAGCAATCATTGACGCAAATCAGCTCCGAAATGACGCCTTGCGGCAGCGGGGCGGCCAAGACAAGCCCGATCAGCTTTTGAATGGTGGATTCCTCGTTATACACCGGGATGACGACCGATAGCTTGGTCATGGTGGCAATCGCCGAAGGCCCGTCGGGCCCGGAATTACCGGCCGATTGCGAGGCGGGATCGGTTTGAGAAACAGGCGTATGAACACTCATGGCAACAACAATTCCAATACGGTGCTACCTTTACACCGTCTTGTTATCGGCTGAAATCGTACAGATCATGTGCGAGACAGGCAATTGACCGATTGACGGATTCGCCAATAGCTTCCAGAGGCATATCTCAGCCGAGCTTTTCGTCGGCCGTAATATTGCCGTCTTCCATCGTAATGCGGCGGGCGGCGCGGGCCGCAAGAGAAGTATCATGCGTGA
>CAZCKE010000375.1:0-707 GCA_964499005.1 uncultured Tepidisphaeraceae bacterium | reverse complement strand
GGTACAGTGCCTGGAAAATATCCGCGATCAATTCACTGTTGCGCCGATCGAGATTGCCGGTCGGCTCATCGGCCAACAGCACGCGCGGTTCATTGGCCAACGCTCGGGCGATCGCGACACGTTGTTGCTCGCCGCCGCTGAGGCGATTGGCCTTGCGCTTGAGTTTGTCGATCAAACCCAGTCGTTTCAGGAGTTCTGCCGCCCGATCCATCGCGGCAGAGCGCGGCAGGCGGCCCAATTTGAGCATGGGCAGGGCGACGTTCTCCTGCGCGGAAAACTCCTTCAACAAATAATGAAATTGGAAGACAAACCCCACTGTCCGGTTGCGGAGGGCCGCGAGCTGCGCATCGGAAAGCCGATGAATATTCTGGCCGGCAATCTGCACGTCGCCCGGCGGATCAAACGGCTTGCCGTCAATGTCGAAACGACTGGGGCGGTCCAATCCGCCTAAGAGATAAAGCAATGTGCTCTTGCCCGACCCGCTGGCTCCGACGATCGAGACATACTCGCCGCTGTGGATGGTGACATTGACACCGCGCAGGATATGCGCCGCAACTTCGCCCGAGCCGAGGATACGGTGGACGTTGTCGCCTCTGAGCAGCACCGGCGGGGCGGTGGCTTCTCCCGGTCTGGCGGCAAAGGGAAGCGTTTGCAAGTCAGTGGGCGCCACGAATGACCTCCACCGGATCGTAACTGGCGGCTCGGCG
>CAZCKE010000374.1:0-4399 GCA_964499005.1 uncultured Tepidisphaeraceae bacterium | reverse complement strand
ATCCTGTGTCCCGAGGCAGCCGGCGCCGTAGGGGTCGGCGCCCAGGGCGGCGACTGGAGCGCCCCTATCTTCAGCGCGATGGCGCGCCAGGCGCCGGCGGGCCTGCTGGACATCCACGTCAACTTGCCGGCGACGATACCGCCCGACGTGGACAAGGTGCTCACCGCCGGCGGGACTCTCCGAGAAGGAACGCGCGGCGTTCGACTCGCTCGTCACGTTCAACTTGAAGAGCAGGGCCTATGCCGTATGATGACCACGCGGCCGCAGACGGTCGGCTATGCCTTGACGGATTCTCCAGCGGGGCTTGCGGCCTGGATGTATGACTACTAACTGGTTGCGAGTTTTCCGCAGCGCAGGAGCTTCTCGTAGTGGCCACAGAAGAAGGCAACAGCAGCATACGAGCGTGGTGTGGTCAGAAAAATGCGGAGGACTCTGGGGCACAGCCTGGCACAAAATGCAGGTGATCGCAGGGTTTTTTGGCTCGGGCGCTCTTACTGCACTGCCCGGGCATGGAGCAGCTTTCTTCCGCTACTTCAAGAAGTGAGCTCGATTTACAAAACTCGCAACCAGTTAGTGGAGATACTGCAGGTAGGGGCACGTTGCCTCACGCACTCTCCACAGGTGCCGATATGTCGACACCTGTTACCATATGTCGGCACCATCGGCCGGCGGGGTCCTTGGAGGGACCCTTCTCAAAGTTCGTTGCCTGCCTCCCAGGACGTGATGCCGCGCACCATGGCGGGAGGGCCACAGGCTGGATTGAGCGCTGGCAAAGAACATGCTATATAACGGTCCAGGCATTGTCAAATTATTTGAAATCCCGTCCGGAGGCCGTTCCCTTGGGAAAATTTGGGGGGGTTGAATGGGCTAAAGAAAATGGGTTACGAGGGGGTGAAAATGGGGACGAGCGGGCTCGACGTTAAAGAGCTGGCCAACGTGCTGCGCGGAGAAGGATTGGCCTGCTGCTCAACGGGGTATGACGTTGCCCGCCTGCGCGATCATCGGGAACAGGTGATCGAGGAGCATCGGGTGCTGGATTGCAAATACACGATGATCGGCGGGCATTTTCCAAAAACAGCCACCGCGGACGATTGGGCACAATATGCGCGGGATTTGAATGCGGTCGCCAAGCCGTATGAGGGAACGCCGGTCCGGATCGGTTATCACAACCATAGCCACGAGCTCATCCGTTACGGCAAAATGACGGCGTTGGAAATTCTGATCAAAACGTTGATCCCCAGCGTTTGGATCGAGATCGATACATACTGGATTCAGCACGGAGGCGGCGACCCTGTCGAATGGATCCATCGGGTTGCCGGGCGAATTCCCTGCATTCACGTGAAAGACATGTCGATCACGCTGGATCGAAAGCAATTATTTTCCGAAATCGGCGAGGGAAATCTGAACTGGCCCGGTATCCTGCGAGCGTGCAAAGCGGCCGGAGTCGAATGGTACATCGTCGAGCAGGACGTCTGTCAGAGAGATCCGTTTGAGAGTCTGGAGATTAGTTTGAGGAATCTGCGGGAGATGGGAATGAGATGAGGAATTTGCGATTTTTGATTTGCGATTTTCGATTGAGAGAAAGAGAGCCCAGCCCACCATGGCAAATTGAGAATCAAAGATCGGGAATTTACTTGGCGGGGGTGGCGGGCTGAGTTTTGCGGGCTTCGGGGACACGGAAAGTGGTCTGGCAATGCTGGCATTTCACATGCTTGCCGCGAGCTTCTTCCGGGACAGACAATATCTTGCGACAGCGAAGGTTAGGACAAATCATCTGCAGGGACATGGACCATCTCCCATAACTCTATCGGTCAATTGCCCATGAAGCTTGAGATTATCGGGGGTCGGGATTTAGCGCTTGCTGCAATCCGATGGGAAGGTCTGCGGCATGTATCGCCGGATGGTCCTTGAAAGGCGTATAGAGCGGGTCTCCGATAAAGCTGATCATCCAGCTCACGAGAGGGGTCGTCTTCCAGTAAACCTCGGCCATCGAGAGCTTTCCTGTCAGTAGAAGGGGAAAGAATTCATCGGGCGCGGGAAATGCGCCCAGGTAAGGTTCGGCGACCGGGCCGAGGGTGGCGACGACGCCGTCGCTGAGCAGGCCGTGAACCCAGCCGCCGGTCGAGCCGTGGAGATGGACCATCTCGAAGCTGGCGATGTGAAATCCGACGGCGCCGGGATTGAAATCGCAGCCGGGGATGTAATGGCCGACGCTGTACCAGCCGCAGTAGAGGGCAACGTCTTTTACCGAATGCGGCGGAAAGACAATGTCCTGATTGTCGAATTTGATTTTGAGATCGGTTTTCGTGCGGATGATAACCGCGAGTTTGCGGAGTTTTTCATCGAAGACGCCGTACTCGTTGGGCTTGCCGGCAGCGTCCGCTGGCTCGATGCCGCGCGCGTCGATGGCAATGATGCCTAGGAGGCCGGTTTTTTCGACTTCGACGGATGTTTTGATCATGCGCTCGACGGTGGCGGCGTCGGGGCCATCCAATCGCATCGTCATCATGATAGGCGTCGAGCGACCCTTGAAGCGATAGTTGAGGGCGTTGGCCTGATAGCTGGATCGCGGGTAATAATCCCACCAGAGAAGCGCCAACTCGCTGTCGGTCGCAGCGGTGGTATCGACGGTGTCGAAATAGCGCAACTCGGCTTCGATCGCATGGGCCTGCCCGAGAGGGCCAAAGACGTTGCCGGCGAGAATCACCAGGCGCGCGCGGGCATCGGCATCCCATCGAAGCGATTGGAGTTGCCGAATTTGGCTTGCGCCAGACTGAGCCTGATCGTGCAGATCGATCCATTTCTGGCGGTCTTCCGGCGACTTATTCGGATCGGCCCGCTGGGAGGCGCCGATTTGAGCATCCAAGCCAGCGGGACCGGCTACTTTTGAGATCGCACTCATGAGATCGGTCGTCTCCTGGCGGCGGTCCGGTGAATCGGGCATTGTGCTTAAGTGTTGAATGATCGTGGCAATCGCCGCGCGGATGCGATGATCGAGAAGATCAATTGAATCACCCGTTGCCGGCTTGAATGCAGAGTCCAATCCCGTGGCCTGTTTCTCCAGCACATCCACCTGAGGGCGCATTTGCGTCGCCAGATCGTCCAAATGTTTGTGCAGCGTCATGACCTCGGCCTGATCGGCCGGGCTGTTGGTTCTGGCGGACACTCGAAAAGGAACGCCGTAAAACGTCAACAGGCAGGTGATCTTGCCGCGCAATTGATGATCGAGAATGAATTGGCGAACCGGAGCAACGACGCCGGTTTCGTAAGCGGCAAATGGCATTTCCTCGGCGTCGGGAAGATCCAGAGCAACGATATGATCGGCGGGAATATTTCGAAGCTGACTATAAAGAGCGGCGAGGCGAGCGCTGTCAGGATTATTTTTGTTGGTGATCAGCAGAATCTGATCGGGCTCAAGCGCCAGCGCCACATGCGCCGGATAAATCGCCGACGCCAGACCGAGCATCACAATCCACAATCCAAGACGAGAGAATCTCACGGAAAAGATGTTATGTCCTGGCGTTCAGAAATACAGGACGGCAGCTCTGTCGAGTCTTCATAAGAAATTCAGAATTGAAACTGGGAAGCCCGCAATAAATGGGCAAAAATTAGCTGCGGCAAATCGTCGCTCCCAGGTGAAGTTGCGCAATTCATAATTCTGAATGCCAGAAAATGAGGTACAGAACGCGTGAATCGGCAAAAATTGCACATTAAGATTTTGTTAGTTATCTATTCATGTTTGAGTGTGGCGCTTCGGGACGATAGACTTCGCTGGTCACGCTTTTTAGAGAGGTCCAACCATGATGGCATCGGCTCGAACAGCTCTTCGTGTCGTTGTGTTGCCGGCCCCAAATGGCCCGACGCAAGATCCTCCGACGCGCCGTCTGCTCGGCGGGCTGGGGCACGATGTGTCTCGGGCGATGACGCCGGATCATGCTCTGGAATTGCTTGGCGCCGACCACACGGATCTGCTCGTGATTGACATCACAAATGACAACTCCAATCGGGAACTCGTGGATTCACTGGCGGAATTGCCCGAATCCAAGCGCCCCGACCAGGTGGCGATCTTCACGGACTCCATCGATACGCAACTTCGCGATCTGCGCAAGACCGTTTCGCCGTCGCATGTGCACGTGTATCTCAAGCCCCTGCATGTGCACGGGCTTCTGAACATGCTGCGAACCATGGAGAAACAGTCTGAAGCCCGCGCGGAGGCATGAGCGGCCTAAACTAAAAAATGATCGACCTCCCGACGGAGCCCCGCAATATCGCGGGGCTCATTTGTTTTGTTCGACGCGTGATTAGGGCCTGCCTGATGAATCGGCGAGTGCGAGGCGAAGCGGATTTCGATCGCCTGCGGCGTTGCTCCTCCTCGCCGTATTTGCTTCGAATACTGCTC
>CAZCKE010000373.1:0-4435 GCA_964499005.1 uncultured Tepidisphaeraceae bacterium | reverse complement strand
GAGGGCTTGTTCGCCCAGGAGAATCGCGGCCAGGGGTCGGCGGGTATCTTCGTCTCAGATGGCGTTTCCCTAAACGGCCATGCCGACATGGGCCTGGGGAGCCAGGTCTTCAGCCAGCGGATGCTCCGCGAGGAGCTGGCGGGCCATGCCGCCATTGGCCACGTCCGCTATTCGACCACCGGCTCCAGCAAACTGTGCAACGCTCAGCCGCTGCTTCGCCAATACCTCATGGGCCCCGTCGCCGTCGCTCATAACGGCAACCTGATCAACGCTGCCCTGCTCCGCCAGCAATATGAAGAGCACGGCCATATTTTCCAGAGCACGACGGATACCGAGATCATCGTTCATTTGCTGGCCAAGCCGACGCATGCCCAGAAGCACGACCCGTTGCCTCACGTGCTGAAGCATTTGCAGGGGGCGTTCAGTCTGCTGTTTTTGTTTCCGGATCGAATTGAGGCCTGCCGGGACCCGTGGGGCGTGCGGCCGCTGGTGCTGGGGAAGGCCGCGGCGGGGCAATGGTGCGTGGCGAGCGAGTCGTGCGCGTTTGATGCCATCGGGGCGACGTTCATCCGTGAGATCGAGCCGGCGGAGATCGTCCGGATCGACCAGCATGGCGTGCATAGCCGGACGTTCGACGTCCCGGCGACGAATAGGGCGCACTGCGTCTTCGAGCATGTTTATTTCTCGAATCCGGCGAGCAAAATTTTCGGGCAGACGGTGCACACGGTGCGGCAGGCGCTGGGGCGGCAATTGGCGATCGAATCACCCGTGCAAGCCGATTACGTCATGCCGATGCCCGATAGCGGGCGGTCGGCGGCGCTGGGGTTTGCCAAGCAATCGGGGATTCCGTTTGAAGAAGGGATCGTGCCCAACCGCTTTGTCGGCAGGACGTTCATCCTTCCCAGCCAGATGGCGCGCGATCGGGCGGTGGCGCTGAAGTTGAACATCATCCCCGACGTGGTGCAGGACAAGCGGGTGGTGATCGTCGAGGATTCGGTGGTGCGCGGAACCACGACGCAATCGAAGATGCGCGCGATCCGCGCCGCCGGAGCCAGGGAAATTCATCTCCGCGTCTCCTGCCCGCCGATCCGTCACCCCTGCTTTTATGGCATCGACTTCCCCACGCGCCAGGAATTGATCGCCCACGACCGCACGGTCGAGCAGGTGCGGCAATTCCTGGAGGTGGACAGCCTCAGTTATCTTTCACTCGACGGCATGCTTTCCTGCCTGAAGCACCCGCGCGATCACTATTGCACGGCCTGCTGGAGCGGAAACTACAAAATCCCCGTCGATCATCCGCAGAGCAAATTCAGCTTCGAGCGCGATCAGCTCAAGATGTTCAACGTTTAAGCGGTTTCTTGCGTTGGCTTGAATCGGAAAGCTAACGGGCCGAATCCCTTCCTTGCGAGTCACCGGTTTAAAAGGTTATCGGACGCTGCAACCGGGCGAATAGGCCCGCCTTATTGGCGCGGCGGGTCTACCCGATGAACTTATAGTGCGCCTGGGGAATGTGGGGAAATTTTCCGGCGCAAAACGTCTGGAGACCCATCAGATGTCGCAACGTGTTCTGCTGATCGATGATTCGGCGGCGATTCACGCGCTGGTCCGCGTTCGTTTGCGCGACGAGCCTGTTTCGCTCCACTGCGCCCTCGGCGGCGAAGAGGGCCTGCGGATGGCGTGCGAAGTTCAACCGGACACCATCCTGCTCGACATGGACATGCCGGCCCCCAACGGCCTGGACGTCTGCCGCCGGCTTAAAGCCGATCCGACCCTTAGCCATATCCCCGTCATTTTCCTCACCGGCGCGGCCGCCATCACCGACATGATCACCGGGTTGGAACTTGGGGCCGTCGACCACGTCACCAAGCCATTCAATCCAACGGAGCTGAAAGCCCGCCTGCGTGCCGCCCTGCGAACCAAATACTTGATGGACTTGCTGGCGCGCAAGGGCCAGATCGACGGGCTCAGCGGGCTCTGGAACGAAGCCTTTTTTGAGGATCGCCTGCATCAGGAGCTTTCCCTCTCGCGCCGCGCTGAGCATCCCTTGGCCTGCATCCTGCTCGATATCGATCGCCTGGGTCACATCAACAAGCAATGCGGCTTTTGGTTCGGCGACGAAGTGATCCGCCGGGTTGCTGCCGTTCTGGGCGAAAGCATGCGCGCTGAAGACGTGATCTGCCGCTTCAAGGGCGGGCGATTTGGAATCCTCTGCCCCAACACGACTGCCTCCGGCGCCGCGTATCTGGCCGAGCGCTGCCGCGTTCAGGTCGCCGCCCTGGGCCTGAAGCATCATGAAATGTCGGTCCCCGTCACCTGCGGCATCGGAGTCGCCGACAATTCGCTGGAGACGACCTCCCTCGTCGCCGCCGCTGAAAAAGCGCTTCGCACCGCTAAAACCGGGGGGCGCGAGCAAATCATCGTCGGCACCCCGCCCCCTGCCGTGCCGGTGGTTGCCGTCTGACAACCAAATCTCCGGCACAAGCCGGCGGCTCAATTCCGAACGCCCAGGATTTCCACCTCATCCCCCACGTACAGAGTCTTTCCCCCTTCACTGGGCGGCACCTTTGTATTGATTGCCAGGCGATAGAAATGATTAAAGCGAGATTTCTCCGCCCACGCCGGCAGCGTCTGCTCCCGCCGCTGGGCGAAAATCTTGGCAAACTGCGGGTTGTTTTCCCCTGTAAATGGATCGCGCGGCGGAACGACGCATCGCTGGCACGGGTTATTCCCATCCATCAGCACGTCCCCGATCCGGAATCGAACCAGCGACCCCTTGGTACAGTAGAGGCGCTCCTCCCAGAACGGCTCTGAGCCGGAAATTTCCAGGTTGGCGCGGAAGCGGATACGCATCTGCATCGTATCCAGCGGCGGGAACCAGGAGGCGACCTCGCCCAGCGTCGCGGCGCCGATGATCGTCGGACCGGGGCAATCCAGGTCGTCCGGAAATCCCACCTCGCCATTGTGCTTGAATCGCACCGGTATCGAGAAAAATTCGCTCAGCCACGTCTCTAGCGCCGGACGCTGTTGCTCGACGTGAAACGCGGCGAACATCTCATGTCCCGCCCGCGCCAGACGCAGCACGTTGGTCAGTGGATCGTAACTGGATCGCAGCCGATGAATGAGCGCATTTCGCTTTCCGTTGACGAACTTGTCCTCGGCATCGAAGAGGCCAAACGCGCGATCTCCCTCCAGCGCCCCGCTGCGCAGGACACGGCACTGGCGGACGGATACCGGCTCCAGTGATTTCACGGGATAGATGGAAATTCCCGAGAGATATGGCACGTGCAGGCTCCGGTGCGCGGTCGGTCCTGCCTGAAGGCATCATGCCTTGGCCGCAAGCCGCGATCAAGCATTTCAAAGGACGCGGACCGAATCTCCAATGCGGATCGTGCCTTCCGAGGCGAGCGACGTGTAAACACCCACACGAACTTCATTGTGCTGGGCGGCCGTCTTGAGAACGCCGGGGTCCTTGGGAAGATCCAATCTCGCCGATGGCGCGTCGTGTCCAAAACGCGCCGCCGCCGCATTCACTCACCGCGCCTCATTAAGCCACCGCGGGTGAGGCGCCCTCGGGCATCGAGGCAACGGCGGGATGGTCCATCGGCGCCATCGCCGTCTCTTCGAGGACTTTGCGAACGCTCTCGATTTCCGCCTTGGTGCGGCTGCGGACCAGGACCAGAACAATGCCGCCGACGATATACGCGCCGAAGATGTATGCGAAGAGATTCAAGGGATATGCCGGCACCGGGTAGACGGTGCCGACGATCGGCACGATCAGGAGCAACAGGGCGGCGCCGGAAAGGATAATGTGGTAGGACTTGAGCTCGCCGATTTTCCACAAGTAGAAAGGCGTGGCAAATGAGCTCAGCCCGTAAGCGCCTCAGAACCCCATCGCGCCGAAACGGCCGGGGGCTTTGGGCCAAACCGGCGGGGAAAAGAACCCGGGTTCGGGAAATCGTTGGCGGACGCCGGGCTCGCATTGCTCGCGGAACTCGCCGCCCGCTCCGATTTCGATTTCGAGTTTCGCCGCAACGGGATACTCTCGCTTGTCTTCGACGAGGACACCTTTGCGCATACGCCGGAACGCGTCGCCCGATTGCGAGCTGCGGGATTCAAATTCGAGTTCCTCACCGCGTCCCAGGTGCGCGACCTGGAGCCCTTGCTTTCGGACGACGCGCTCGGCGGCGTCTACTGCCCGACCGACGCGCATTGCAATCCGGTTTTGCTGGCGAAGAGTTACGCGCAAGCGGCGATGCGAGGCGGCGCGCGAATCGTCACCGGGTGCGAAGTCACCGGCATCACGCATCACGCGTCACGCATCACCCTTGCGACCCCGCGCGGCGGCATCGAATGCGAACACGTCATCGCCGCCGGCGGCGCATGGTTGCCGTCGCTGCTGGCCGACAGCGGAGGGGCGATTCCCGTCGTTCCCGCG
>CAZCKE010000372.1:0-4439 GCA_964499005.1 uncultured Tepidisphaeraceae bacterium | reverse complement strand
GTTGCCCCCTTTGCTTTTCCTGCCGCCAGCCCCCGGATCGCATTCTCCGAATTCCCGGATGTGCTGATCCCCACGACAACATCTCCCGAATGCGCCAGCGCCGTCACTTGCCGCGCAAAGACTTGCTCGTATCCAAAATCATTCGCGATGCACGTCAGCGCCGGCCCATCCGAATTCAAACACACCGCCGCCAGCGGCCTTCGCTCCCGCATGTACCTTCCGGTCATCTCTTCGGCGAAGTGCATCGCATCCGCCGCGCTTCCCCCATTGCCAAACGTGAGAATCTTATTTCCCCTGCCCAGCGCCCCGCATAGCAATTGCCCCACCACCCGGATCTTCGGCCCCAGTTCCGCCGCCACCCGCTCAATCGCCGCCACATGCTGCTGAAAATACGCATCAATAAAATCCGCCATGCCGGGAATTCTGAGCATAAACGCCGCTGAAATCAAACCGCCAGGACGCCAAGAGCGCCAAGGAAAATCAGAAACCTGAATTTCACCTATGTAAATCTGATTTCAATCTGTAGCAAAAATGAATTTGCTTTTCTTGGCGTCCTTGGCGTCTTGGCGGTTTAATTCTTCTTCACTTCGCGCTCTTCGCGCCTTCGCGGTTAAATCCTAGAATCCCCTCATGCGTGCCCTGGTCTTCGATCAATCTCTCTCCTTCCGCCCTCGCCACCCCGACCCTCCTGAATCCGAAGGCGATACCCTCCTCCGCGTCCGACAGGGCGGCATCTGCTCCACCGATCTGGAGATCACCAAGGGATATATGAATTTCCATGGCATCCTCGGCCATGAATTTGTCGCCGAGGTCGTCCAATCCCCTGACCGCAACCTCGTCGGCCAGCGCGTCGTCGGCGAAATCAACATCGCCTGCGGCCGCTGTGATCTCTGCCTCTCCGGCCTCTCCGGCCACTGCCGCAACCGCTCCGTCCTGGGCATCTACAAGCACAGCGGCGCCTTCGCCGAATTCCTGCGACTGCCCTCCGTCAATCTCCACGCTCTCCCCAAAACCGTGGACGACGATTCCGCCGTCTTCATCGAGCCCCTCGCCGCCGCGTTTCAAATCCTCAAACAAGTCAAGCTCGACGCCAGGGGCGACTCCGTCCGTGCCCGCAAATGGGTCACCGTCCTGGGCGATGGCCGCCTCGGCCTGCTCGTCGCCCAGGTTCTCCGCAACGCCGGCTGCCCTGTCCGCGTTATCGGCAAGCATCCCGACAAGCTTGCCCTCTGTGAAAAATGGCAAATCCGCAGCCGCCCCCTGGCCGACATCGCCCCGCGCCACGACCAGGACGTCGTCGTCGATTGCACCGGCTCCTCCGCCGGCTTCGAGCTCGCCATGCAGATGGTCCGCCCGCGCGGCACCATCGTCCTCAAATCCACCGCCGCCGCCTCCAAGCCCCTCAATCTCGCCCCCCTGGTCATCGACGAAATCACCGTTATCGGCAGCCGCTGCGGCCCTTTCCGCGAAGCCATTCGATCCCTCTCCGAAAAACAAATCGACGTCACCAGCCTGATTCACCGCCGCATGCGCCTCGAGCAAGCCGTCGAAGCCTTCGACCTTGCCGCTCGTCCCGGCATCTTGAAAGTCCTCCTCACCATGGACTAACGCCATGCGCGAAGAACTCGAACTCAACCGCGACCATTGGGACAACGCCGCCGAAATTCACACGCGCGGCAATGTCTATGGCCTGGAAGATTTCAAGGCCGGCAAATGCCAGCTCCAACGCATCGAGGTCGAAGAACTCGGCCCTGAAGTCGCCGGCAAATCCCTCCTCCATCTCCAGTGCCACTTCGGCCTCGACACCCTCTCCTGGGCCCGCCGCGGTGCCACCGTCACCGGCGTCGATTTCTCGCCCAAGGCAATCGAAATCGCAAAAAAACTCAGCGCCGAAACCTCCGTCCCCGCCCGCTTCATCTGCTGTAATCTCTACGACCTCCCACGGCACCTGACCGAATTCGCCTCCTTCGACATCGTCTTCACCTCCATCGGCGTCATCTGCTGGCTCCCCGATCTCACCCCATGGGCCCAACTCATCGCCCGATACCTCAAACCCGGCGGTATCTTCTACATCCTCGAAGCCCACCCGTTTGCCCGTGTTTTCCCCATGGAAGAAGACGTCCAAAACGGCGCGACAACCCTCCGCCCCGCCTTCAATTATTTCCACAACCCCGCCGGCACCTACTGGCCACCCAATCCCGACTATTCCGACCCCACCGTCACCAACGCCGTCGGCGACCACGACTGGCAGCATTCCATATCGGACGTCATCAATTCCCTCATCAACGCCGGCCTCACAATCGAATACCTCCACGAACACCCCGTCTGCGCCTGGAAAGTCATTGAAGGCGCCGAGATCGTCGAAACCTTTAGCTCCGCCAGCCGCTACTACGGCCTACCCAAAAATCTCCCCAGCCTCCCCCTGATGTTTTCCATTCGCGCCAGAAAAAGTTAAAGTGTGCCCGATGGATTTTTGAATTTCGACGATCGAGATTTGATCCAATCAAAAATCGAAATTCAAAAATCAAAAATTGACCCATGCCCAAAGACCTCGCCATCGTCCTGAACAACGGCAGCATCAACAGCGCCGTCGCCACTGCCATGGCCGCCCAGCGCTACCGCCCGATCATAGTCTTCGGCGACAGCGCCGGCGACGCCCCCAGCCGCCGCCGCGACGCCTTCGAGCAGCAGGTCGCTCATTTCAAGCCTTACCGTGAGTACACCGTCTCCCTTCCGTTCTCCGCCGAATCCCAGGCCGCCGCCGCGGCCGCCGTCGCCGACCCCCGCCGCGCCACCGCGCTGGGGCCCCAGCTTCTCGAATTGCTCCCCCTCATCTCCATCGCCGCCCGCCTCGCAGTCCAGCACCAGGCGCAGGCCGTCTACCTCGGCGCCCGTGTCGGCTCCAACCCCGACGAGCTTGCACAGGCCACCGAATATTTCCAACTCTGGAACGAACTCATCGAACTCCCCTGCAGCCAGCCCGACCTGGAAATCTTCACCCCTCTTCTCGAACTCGATCCCTGGCAGGTCATCGACACCGGCCTCCTCGTTGCCGCTCCCTTCGAGCGTGCCTGGAGCTGCCTCGAAGAAACCCCCGACCCCTGCTGGGCCTGCCGCGGCTGCCGCGCCCGCGAAGCCGCCTTCCAACAAGCCGCCAAACCCGATCCTCTCCGTGCCACCCGAAAAGTTTGAGGCGCAAAAATCCGCCTCTTTCATTCGTCATTCGAATTTCCGCTTCTACCCTTCCTCGCATTTCCTCACCCCCTTCGTTATATTCCCTTCACCGGACGGACCCGGCCCTTTCGGACTCTCGCATGGACGCGAAGCACTCTCTCGGCGAACCCCGCTGCCTCATCTCGCGCACCGCTCTCCTCCACAACATCGCCCTGCTTCGCAAAACGCTCGCCCCAAGCACCAAAATCTGCGCCGTCGTCAAAGCCAACGCCTACGGCCACGGCGCCGACCTCGTCGCCGACACCCTCTGCAATTTCACCGCCACCGATTCCGAACCCCCCATGATCGACGCCCTGGCCGTCGCCGACATCGACGAAGCCGCTGCTCTTCTCTCCCATGACACCCCCATCACGATCCTGCGCCCCATCGAAAACGCTTATCTGGGCCGCCAGCGAGCACGTCTCGATGCTGCCATCGCCTACGGCTGGACCCTCACGGTCACCTCTCCCACCGCCGCCGGCGATCTCGCCTCCATTGCATTGGCCCGCTCCCAGCGCGCCAACGTCCAGATGATGGTCAACACCGGCATGAACCGTTCCGGCGTCGACCCCAAGGATTTCCACGATTTGCTCGACCGAATTCTCTCCCTCCCCTCGCTGCGACTCGTCGGCATCTCCACCCACTTCGCCTCCGCCGATCAGCCGGATAATACATACAACGCCGATCAGCTCGCCCGATTCCTGTCGCTCACTCAACCCCTTCCGCCCCGCGCCGCTGCCGCTCGCCCCATCCTCAGCGCCGCCAACTCCGGCGGAATCTTCTTCCACCGCGAATCCCATCTCGACATGGTTCGCCCCGGCATCAGCATCTACGGCATCGATCCCACCTGCTCCCCCAATCTCGATCGCCCGCTGCGCCCCACCCTCCGCTGGACCGCCCCTCTCATCGCTATCCGCGACGTACTCGCCGGCTCCTCCGTCGGCTACAACCAAACATGGACCACCCCGCGCCCCACGCGCCTCGGCCTGGTCCCCATCGGTTACGCCGACGGCTACCCCCGATCCCTCTCCAACCGCGGCGTCATGCTCGTCGACGGCCACCCTGCCCCCATCGCCGGCCGCGTCAGCATGGACCTCACCATCATCGATCTGCAAAATGCCCCTCACGCCATGATCGGCGACGAGGTCACCATCCTCGACAACGATCCCCTCTCCCCCGCCAGCGTTTACAAAATCGCCGAACTGGATAACACGATCCCCTACGAA
>CAZCKE010000371.1:0-4451 GCA_964499005.1 uncultured Tepidisphaeraceae bacterium | reverse complement strand
GCGGGCCGGACCTGTTTTCGGGAAAGCCGCGGTCAACGTGGAATTCTCAGAACCTTTTTGCCCCGTTTTGCGTCGAATTTTAGTCGAGGAAGGGGCCGTAAAGGACCCCGCGGTAGCGCAGGAAGCGGCTTATACGGTTCACGACCGCGGCTGCTACGTCTGCATGGAAGGGCCGGCCTTTTCCTCGCGGGCTGAAAGCCTGATGCACCGCCTTTGGGGCGGAGATTTGATCGGCATGACCGCAATGCCCGAAGCCAAGCTCGCCCGCGAAGCGGAAATCTCTTATGGGTTGGTGGCCCTGGTGACGGATTATGATTCGTGGAAGCCGCGAACGCCGGTGACCCCGCTGCAAGCAGGCGGCTCACCTCCGCAGGCTCCCCCCCCGCCGCCGGAGCCGCTTGATCCATCCGTGCTCCTGAAAGAAATCATCGGCAACCTTCAGGCCGCTTCGGCAAACGCGATGGGATTGATCCGCCGCGCCCTTCGCCGCATCGCTGCCGATCCGGCTCCCCTGCTGGCCAGCCCCGCTCAAAAGGCGCTCGAACTGGCAATCTGGTCGGACCAGAGCCGTCTGGATAAAACAGAAATTCAGCGCCTCGCTCCTCTATGGGGGAAATATTTCGGTTAATATAGGGGTCGCCATGTCGTCGTTGATGGCTCGATGCCGCTGGTTCTGTTTGGCCTTTGGCTTGATTGTCGCCGCCTCCGGGGCCGGCGCTCAGGACGTTCAGCTACCCGCTGTCAACGACAATCCATCCAACGATCAAAACTTTGCCGGCGTTTATGTGCGCGACTCCGCGATCGCCGTCGAACGCCTGACTCTGGCGCAGCGCATGGAGCGGATGAAGGAATGGGGCAAATCGGCTGATCTCTATCAGGAAATTCTTACCAAGTATCCCGATCGCGTCGTTCCCGCGCCGCTGGACGGGGACAATCGCGAATCCCGCTACACTTCCGTGACTGAAACCGTCCTCCAAGCCTTGTGCAAATGGCCGCAGGAAGGCTTGGACGTTTACCGCAGCCGCTATGAAACGACCGCCTTGAGCTTGATTGCCACCGCGACGGCTTCGGCCCAGTCTGTTGACCTGGCGACATTGCATCGCGTTTTTTCTCTTTATTTTCCCACCGATGCCGCCAAGTCCGCCGGAATCCATCTGATGGACGGTTACTTCGAGCAAGGCGACTACGCGGCCGTCGCGCAGATCGGACAGCGCCTACTCGATTGGCATCCCAATCTTCGCGCTGAGCGGCCGCTGGTGATCTATCGCACTGCCCTGGCGCAGATGCTCGTCGGCGACAAGGACGCCGCCAAACATCTGGCTGATGAGCTGCGTCGCCTGTACCCCGCGGCGACCGGCGCCATTCGCGGGCAGGATGTTGTGCTGGCCGATTCCCTGGAAAAAGATCTGGCAGACGGCGGATCACTTGTCCGCGGCGAGGGCGGGGATTCCTGGACAACAGTTGGCGGAGATGAAACGCGCGGCAAAGTTTCCAGCTCTCTGATCAAGCCCGGCGCGCGTGTTTATAGCATTCCGCTGACCCGGGTCACCTGGCAGCAAGTCCCCGACGCAAACACGCGCAACACGATTCAGCAGTTCGATACCGCGCAACGGCAAATGGGGGCGGGACTGGGGATCTTTCCCGCCGTGGATCATGGTGAATTGTTTTTTCAGGACAACGTCTGCATTTACGGCATTAATCTCGACAGCGGCTTGCCTCTTTCCGGTTGGGCCGACACCTATCCCAGCCGCAACGGCGTTTACCGTATTCCAGGCAATGCCTCGCCAGTCCCCGGGGGCCAACAATTTTGCGTCTCGATTAATGACAAATACGTCACTGCCGTTATGCGCGAGCGCGACGAATTGGCGGAGGTCAATGGGATTTCGTCTCCGCAGGAAACGACTTTGGTCTGCCTCGACCGCCAGAGCGGCAAGCAACTGTGGATCAAATCCGCCAGCCAGTTGCCCGAAGCTCAAAGTTCCCTGCGGAATTTGGAGTTTGGCGGGGCGCCGCTGATCGTCGGGGATAATCTTTATATTGTCGGGCGCGAGAACAAGGGCCAACAGTTTCAGGATTGCTACATTCTTTGTTTCAATATCGCCAACGGCGAATTCCGGTGGGCTTCCTACATCGCCGGCGCCATCAGCGAACAGGCGGTCGGACAAAACCAGCTCTTTTTCTCAGACGATCCTGTTTCCCACATCGCTTATGCCGGCGGGCGCCTTTTTGTGACAACCAACCTGGGCGCCATCGCATCGCTTGATGCCTACAGCGGCATCGTCGCGTGGCTGGACATCTATCGCGAGGAGAGCGTCTTTTCCACAATCACCCCCTTCATGCCTGGGGGAGGAATGGCTCCCAACGTCGGCAGCGGCCAAGCCCTGGCCGCGCCGCCCTGGTTTTACAACCCGCCCATCGTGCAGGATGGCCGCGTCTTTGTGCTTCCCAGCGACAGCTCTTACCTCCTGGTCTATGACGCCGCTACTGGCCGCGAGATCAAACGCATCTGGCTCGCCGATCTTCCCCCGGGCACCGACGGCGATCCCGCGCAGCCCAACACGCTGCTGGGCGTCAACGGCGAGATGATCTATCTCGCGAGCCCCACGCGCGTGTGGCAGCTTCCCTGGCGCGCCTACGACCATAACAGCGATAATCATCAGCCCACCGCGCAGGGGTACTGGGCTTCGGTCTCCTGGATGCAATTGTCGGGCGGAAGCCCCACGCCGCTGATTCGCGGACGGGCGTTTGTCACCGGCGATGCCATCTACGTCCCAACGACCACGGCGCTTCTTCGCGTCCGCCTTCGCACGGGAGGCCTCGATGCCAAGGACAGCAGCTTTCCTCGCAACGGCTGGGAAGAAGGGCAGGAAGGCCCCGGCAACGTCATCGTTTCCGAGGATCACGTCATCATCGCCGGCGACCAGCGGGTATCGGTCTATGCCGATCTTGAAGTCGCCCGTGCCCGCCTCGAGCGTGAGGTGGCGGCCTCTCCCACCGATCCCCAGCCGCGTCTTCACTATGCCGAGGTGATGTTCGCCGCCGGTCAGGTCGCTCTCGCGCAGGACAAACTTGAAGAAGCGTTTCGCCTGCTCGGCGGCGATCAGTTGCAGGCCGGCGCATTGCGCGACCGCGCGTTCAATGACTCGATGAACTTCGCCCAACGACTCGCCGCCAAACCAGATCATGCCCAGGAAACCAATCACCTTTTCGATCTGGCCAAGCAGGCCGCGCAGACGACCATTCAACAGGTCACGTATCGCATGGGCCGCGGCGAGTTCGATGTTGCCTCAAACAACCTGGCCGCGGCTCTGGGGCTTTACCAGGAGGTGCTGGCGGACCCGGCGATGCGATTGGCGCCGCTGCCCGATCCCGATACCGCCGCCACATCGACGGCCGCGCAAGAGGCCCAGAAAGGGATCGATCAGGTTCTGACACTGCCCGGCGGACGTGACGCTTACGCGGCGCTGGAGCGCGCCGCAGCCGCCGAGATGCAGGCCGCCGATGCCGCCCATGATCCCGCGAAGCTACTGAATGTCGCCCTGCTCTATCCCAATTCGCACGTTGCTCATCAGGCGATGATGAGGGCGGCCGACGTCTTTGAAACCAGCGGGAATCCCCGGGAATCAACATTGGTCCTCCGGCAGTTGCTCAATGAGAGCCATGATGCGGATCGCGCCGGGGTCCTGGAGGCGATGAGTCGCAACTACCTGAAGATGCCGGGACGCCTGGAAGCGGCCGTTTCGCGCCTGACTCAAGCGGCATCGATCGAGCCCGAAACCAAACTCCACAAGCCTTTGCTGTTGCCCGACGGTACGGTCCTGCAAGACATGACCCTTCGCGATGCCCGGCTGCGACTCTCGAGGCTGCTGGCCGCGGCCAACACCGGCGCGCTGCCCGATTTGCATTTCCCGACTCATGCCGAGCAGTTGGCGCACAAGCAACGAACCAATCAATTCCCGCAGGATCCATTTCTCCTACCGTCGCCGCGATCGGTCATTCAAGGCGTGAACGCGATGGTCGTTCCTCTTCAGGGCTTTGCACGGAACGATCGGATTTTCGCCTGGTCGGCCAACGGCGGATTGAGCGTTTACCCGGCCGGCAACAATACCCCGATCTCAACATGCCCGGCAGTCCGTACTCTCCCACGCGGTATCGCATGGGTGGACGATCTGGTTTTGGCCTGGACAGATGATTCCGCGATCCTGATCGAACCCGACAGCGGCCGCGTCCGCTGGGAAGTGGACGTCGCATCGCTGCCGGGAATCGAAGTCGCCTCCAATCTGGCGGATGCGCCGGAGCCCGGGCCGGAGCAGGCCCTGCAAATGAGAAGAAACATGCTCCAGATCCAGGTTCAGATCCAATTACAGGGTCGCCTGGCGGGGCGGCGTGCCGCGGTTGTTCCACCGAATCCTGTTGATAAACCCGGCCCCAGGGCCGAGCAGAACGTGCAA
>CAZCKE010000370.1:0-4457 GCA_964499005.1 uncultured Tepidisphaeraceae bacterium | reverse complement strand
CCGCGCTGGCACATGCCGGGGGCGAACATTTTAGCGCAGAGGAATGGGGCTTTGAGGTTGACGGAGATCACAGCGTCGAAATCAGATTCGGCGAGTTCGGTAGCGGCGCCGCGGACGTTGATGCCGGCGTTGTTGATCAGGATGTCGATGGAGCCGAGGGATTTTTCGACATCGGAGGCGAGTTGGGCGATATCGGAGCTTTTTGTGACATCGACGGCGAAGGGAAGGGCGCGGCGGCCGGTGGATTGCTGGATTTCGTGAGTGGCGGCCTGGCAGTCCGATAGAGTTCGGCCGGCGATGGCGACGTCGGCGCCGACCTGGGCGAGGGCGGTGGCCATGATTTTGCCGAGGCCTTTTCCGCCGCCGGTAATGAGGGCGCGGCGGTTGGTGAGGCGGAAGGAATCGAGGATGTTGGGGGCGGGCATGGGTAATTGAATGGGCAGAGTTTCCTTCGCGCCGTGATCGAGTGAGGGGATTTTACGGAAAGGGGCGCGGGGGTGCTAGGAATATCTGGAGGTCGGGCGAAATCGTCGAAAAATATTGGGAAGAAATGCGAGGGTCAGACCCCATATGGATGAGTTCAACAGGACAACAAGCAAATTCCACCAGCCCTCATGAAGGAATTCCGGAAGGGGAAGAATCGCCAGAGGGCAGACCAAAATTGTTGCCAAGACATTGGCAATCCCGGACGTTTTGTTCGAGTACGCAACGAAGGCTACCCCCAACGTGATGGGCGCGTGAAAAAAGACGAAAACCACAGTGAATATCAGCTTTAGCTCCCAACGGATTCGTGGCGATAACGACTTGGGCGTGGGAGATTGATAATCAAGTTTGGGCGGGTCGCTCACGCAATTCATTATCCGAATTAGGCGGCATTTCGGCAAAACAGCCACTTTCTGTAAATCTCATTTGGTTTTCACAGGGTTTCCGAGACCGTGCGATCTCGGGGTATTTCTTCGCGTTGCGAAGAAGAGCCGCTATGCTGAGTGGCCTTTCTATTTTGGACGGAGGACATTCATGCGGTTTAGTGCTCGCGAGGACGTGCTGGCTTTGACGCCGCTTAATCCATTTGAGCGGTATCCGGATGGGCGGCCGAAGGTGCCGGACGCGATTTTGGAGCGGATGAAGCTGGTGACGCTGGAAGAGGCGTGGTCGGTTCTCAAGAAGCATGGGTACAACTTTCAGTTTGAGGGGGGATGGGTCAATCTGCATCCGGATCGGATCATGGTGGGCCGGGCGCTGACGGCGACGATGGTGCCGGTGCGGCCGGATTTGAATGATGTGGTCAAGGCGCAGGGGGATTCGGAGGGGCGCAAGGGGTCGCAGAATAATTGGGTGATTCAGTCGTGCAAGGAGCATGATGTCGTCGTCGTCGATCTGTTTGGCAAGATTCGGGATGGGACATTCATCGGAGACAATTTGTCGAGCGCGGTCGTCGGCCACGGCGGCGCGGGCATTGTCATCGACGGGGGCATTCGAGATACACAGCGGATTTATGAGCTTCAGGGAATCAACGTCTTTTGCCGGGGGTTGGATCCGACGCCGATTTTGGATTTAATGCTGATCGGACTGAATGGGCCGACGCGGATTGGAAAGGCGACGGTATTGCCGGGGGATGTGGTGCTGGGGACGCGGGCGGGAATTATTTTTATTCCGCCGCATCTGGCGGAGGAAGTGGTGAACGAATCGGAACGGATTCGGACCCGAGATCAGTTCGGCAAGCAGCGACTTCGGGAGAGGAAATATGCGTCGGGGCAGATCGACGTGCCCAACTGGGAACCGGCGATCGAGGCGGATTTTCAGCAGTGGCTGAAGGAGAAGAAATAAGTTCGCGCGTCGGTTTTTGGCGAGTTTGGAGTGGAGATTTTTACCGCAGAGGCGCAGAGAACGCAGAGAAATTCAAATTCGGTTTTGCCACAGATGAAAATCAGATGTACACAGATGAAATGCAAATAAATCATTCTTCTCCGCATTCTCTGCGCCTCTGCGGTGAAAAATAAATTTTGAAAAATGGAGCAAGATTCATGGCGGCGAGTAAGCGTTCAAGAAAAGAGCTGGAGAGCAAGCGGGTCGTGGACAACGTCAATACCGCTTCACGGCCTTCGGAATTGAAGATTACGGATTTGAGGATCGCGACGATTGTCGGCGCGCCGTTTCGGTGTCCGATCATCCGGATCGATACCAATCAGGGGATTTATGGCCTTGGCGAGGTGCGGGATGGGGCCAGCGAGGTGCATGCGCTGATGCTCAAGAGCCGGATTCTGGGGGAGAATCCATGCAATGTGGATCGGGTTTTTCGGAAGATCAAGGCGTTTGGGGGACATGCGCGGCTGGCAGGCGGGGTTTGCGGAATTGAAATGGCGTTGATGGATCTGGCGGGGAAAGCGTTTGGCGTGCCGGCGTATCAACTGCTGGGAGGAAAGTTTCGCGATCGGATTCGGTGCTATAGCGATGCGCCGGAGGCAAAGAATCCGACGGAGATGGGGCATAAGCTCAAGGCAAATATGAAGCGGGGGTTTGCGATTCTCAAGATGGATGTGGGGATTCGGCTGTGCAACGGGATCGAGGGAACGGTATGTGCGATGCCGGAGATGCTCAAGACGTGGAACGTGATGCATCCGTTCACGGGGATTCGGCTGACAGATAAGGGTGTTGCGCATCTGGCGGATTATGTGGCGGCGGTGCGTGAGGTAATCGGATACGAAGTGCCGCTGGCGCTGGATCATTTCGGGCACATCAACGTGGAGTCGTGCATTCGGGTGGCGCAGGCGCTGGATAAATTCAATCTGGCGTGGTTGGAGGACATGATTCCGTGGCATTATACGGATCAGTACGTACGGCTGAAGAATTCGTGCCATACGCCGATCTGCACGGGGGAGGATATTTACCTCAAGGAAGGATTTTTGCCACTGCTGGAGAAGAAGGCGGTGTCGATCATTCATCCGGACCTGGCGACGTCGGGCGGGCTCATGGAGACCAAGAAGATCGGCGATCTGGCGCAGGAGCATGGAATTTCGATGGCGATGCACATGGCGGGCTCCCCCGTCGCGGCGATGGCGTCAGTGCATTGCGCGGCGGCTACTGAAAACTTTTATGCGTTGGAAAATCATTCGGTGGAGATCCCGTGGTGGAATGAGCTGGTGAGCGGGTTGCCAAATCCGATCATTGGGAGCGATGGAATGATTGGCGTCCCGGATGGGCCGGGACTGGGGATTGATCTGAATGAGGAGGTTGTGAAGGAGCATCTGGATCCGGACCGGCCGGGATATTTTGAGCCGACGCCCCAGTGGAATGATCCGAGGTCCAATGACCGGCTGTGGAGTTAAAGGAATGCTTTCGATGTTTGATTTGAACAATAAGATTGCCGTGGTGACAGGGGCGGCGTCGGGGATTGGGGCCGCGATCGCCGAGCGGTTTACGCATGCGGGGGCGAGCGTTTATCTGGCGGATCGAAATCTCGAAGGAGCCAGGCAACTGGCGGAGAAGCTGAAAGGCGCGAAGGGCACGGCGACGGCGATGCCGGTGGATGTGGCGGATGAAAATTCGTGCAAGGAATTGGCGAAATATGTTTTTGCGGCGAGTGGCGGGAAATGCGATATCCTGGTGAATAACGCGGGCATCGGCCATGTCGGGACCGTGCTCACCACCACCGGCGAAGACATGGACCGACTGTATGCCGTCAACGTGAAGGGGATTTTGTTCATGACGCGGGCGTTCGTCGCCGGCATGATCGGTCGCCGCAGCGGATCGGTGGTGAATCTGGCTTCCATCGGCGGCGTCATCGGCATCCGAGATCGGCTGGCATATTGCACGACCAAGTTTGCCGTCGTGGGCATGACCAAGTGCATGGCGCTGGATCATGCGGAGTCGCAGGTGAGGTTCAATTGCATTTGCCCGGGCCGGGTGGAGACGCCTTTCGTGCAATCGCGGATCAAGGAATACCCCGACCCGCAAAAGGCGTACGCGGAGATGACGGCGACGCAGGCGCTGGGGCGCATGGGAACACCGGAAGAGATCGCGGCAGCGGCGCATTATCTGGCGTCCGATGAGGCGTCATTCCTCACCGGCAGCGCGCTGATTACGGATGGGGGATGGAGCGCGGGGAAATAAAAACCCACGGCAGAGCCGTGGGTTTTAGGGAATTCAGATGGAACCCGGCAGGGCTAGGCACCGGCCTGCGGAACGGCTTCGGCGCTGGGCAGGCCCAGAGACGGAGTCTGCTGCTGGGCGCTGAAGCGCTGTGCGGCGGGGACAACGGGCTCCTCGATGACTGGGTGCTCGGCCAGGTGTTTGATCTTGAGGTTCAGGTGCGGCGAGAAGGCCGTGCCCGCAGGGATCAAGTGGCCAAGGATCACGTTTTCCTTGAGTCCGACCAAGGTATCGACCGCGCCGCTGAGGGCGGCTTCCGTGAGGACCTTGGTGGTCTCCTGGAAGCTGGCGGCGCTGATGAAGCTTTC
>CAZCKE010000369.1:0-4464 GCA_964499005.1 uncultured Tepidisphaeraceae bacterium | reverse complement strand
AGAAAACCGACGTGAGAAGAATCGCCAGCCAGGGGTTTTTGAGCGAATAGCGCAGGAAAGTTTGGATGAATCCGCGGAAGAAAATCTCCTCGGCGAGGGGAGCAACAATGGCCGCGGAAAAAATAATCATCGCGCGCAGGGCGGGCGATGACTTGGCCTGGAACAACTGAAGCAGTTCGTGAGCATTGGGGGTCTGCAGATGGAGATGATTCCAGAGGAGTTCGGTTGCGCTTTCCGCGCATAAAACGATCGGCAGAACGATAACGATGCCGATAATTCCCTTGAGCAATCCTTTGGGCAGGCGATCGGATGCCAGCCCCAGGCGAGCCAGTCCCGCGGGAAACACCACACGTGTAACGCCGACCAGGGCCAGAACAGCCAATACATCCGCCACGATACCGGCGGCGACGCCGGCAGGCCTGGTCAGCGCGTCGGGGCGGGTGGTGCCGCTGATCTGATTGCCGGGCAGATTGACGAAGGCGATCCACGTCATGGCCCAGACCAGCACGCCCAGACAGGCGATGCCGAACAGCATGCTGGGTGGCTCGTCGGAACTCCAGCGAGTTGGCCCATGGACGCGGCTCGGCGAAAAAACACCGAGACAGGCGGCGATAATAAGCGAGACCAGGCCGGCAATGAGAATCGCGATTGACATCGAAGGGTTTGATCTTACAACAATGCCCTCATCATGAGCATTCTCGACGACATTATTGCGACCAAGCGGCAGGAAATCTCCCAGCGCCGGCAGGAAAAGCCGCTGGAAGCGCTGAAGGAACAAGCCGCCGCGCTGCCCAAGCCGCGAAACTTTTTCCAGGCGGTGACAACGCCAGGGAAAAAACCTCTGAACCTGATCGCCGAGGTTAAGAAAGCATCCCCCAGCGCGGGCGTGATCCGGGCGGATTTTGATCCGGTGAAAATTGCCCGGGAATATGCCGCCGCCGGCGCCGACGCGCTAAGCGTCCTGACGGACGAAAAGTATTTTCAGGGAAAGCTGGAGTATGTCGCAGCCGTGCGGGAAGCGGTCTCTCTGCCGGTGTTGCGAAAGGATTTTGTCATCGATCCCTGGCAGGTCTACGAATCGCGCGTCGCGGGAGCGGATGCGATTCTGCTGATCGCCGAGTGCCTGGAAACCTCCACGATGATCGATCTGCAAATTCTGGCGACCGAGCTGAACATGACGTGCCTCATCGAGGTTCACGATCTGGACAGCCTCATGCGGGTGCGGGACCATGTGATTGGATTTCCGCACCGAAGCTACAGCCTTCTGGGGATCAACAACAGGGACCTGCGGACGTTCAAAACCGATCTGGGGACGACACTGCGCATGGCCGAATTGGTGGCCGATCGGCGCGTCCTGGTCAGCGAGAGCGGAATCCACACGCGCCAGGACATCGCCAAGCTGGCCGAAGCGGGCGTGGCGGCCGTCCTCATCGGTGAGAGCCTGATGCGCAGTGGGGATATCGGAGCGAAGATCGAAGAACTGTTCGCGAAATAATTATTGTGCCGGCTGGCCGATCGTGCCGTCGGCATTCACTTCACCTTGGTCCTCGGCGGCGGTCACCGCGCCCGAATGGAGCGCGACGATTTTCAGCCGCACGCCCTGGACTGTTTCCTCGCCCTGGGCGGTGATCGTCCCGACGGTTTCGCCCCCGGTGGTTTGGATATTGCCGGTCGCGCGGGCGATCTTCACGATCGGGCCTACGTCTTCGACGGTAGCAATGAATTCGAAATCGTCATCCGGCAAGTCCTTTGCCGTCTTCTTGCCGATATCCTTCACCGCGGCCGCGACGGTCGAATCAAACTTGCCGACGACGGGCGTTCCCTCGATCGTGGCGGCGAATTGGTAGCCGTTGCCCGGCGCGTAGTCCCACCCCATGCGGTTGTTGATTCCCTTGAAATGAAATGCCTTGCCCTGGAAGTTGCCCGGATTCTGCATGACGGCGTTGGGATCAAATTCATCGGTGGCCTGAAGCTTGGCGGCCATCGCCGCCCAGGCTTTGCCGCCGGCGGCAATCAGGTCGTCATACATCTTTTGGTGCGCCGCGGCATCGCCGCCTGTTTTCGCGTCAAACGCCCGAACGATTTTCATCGCCCGATCCTGCAAACCCTTGAGCTTTTCCGACCCGGACAACGCCACGCGAAGATCGTCGTTGGCCATTGTCTCCAACCGGTCGCGGGAATCCTGGTTGGTCTCGGCCTTCTCGGCCTGATCCAGGATGTCAGAAGCAAACTTGGCGACCTTGTCCATCGCGGTCTTGCGGTCGCCGCGGACCCTATCGATGAAATCCTTTACCTTGCCCTCACTTTGTGAAAGAGAGTGGATGACGTCATCCTTCATCCAGTTATCCAGCTCGTAATTGGCCCGGGTGATCAGGCCGACCGTTTTGGGGGCGTTGAATTTGGAAGCCGTGTCTCCCTGATGGGTCAAAATAAAATCGAACGTCGGTCCGGTGGTCTCGGCATCCCACCCTTTGTACTCGTCCGAGTAACTTTCCCAATCGTCCTTGATACGCGAGTAAGTTTCGTCGGCTTTGCTTTTATAGATTTGGGTCTGATAGTTGGTGAGGAGCTTGGCGTATTGCGCCTTGAGGGCGTTGCCGTCGTCGCTGTTATTGGGCAGGGTTTTGACCAGCGGATCGATCGCATCGAGGGTGTGGCCGAAATCATCCGCCGCCGATTGCATCGTATCGGGGTTCTGCATCTGTTTAAGCTTGTCCGGCCAGTCTTTTTCGGCTTGATCGAGCTTGTCCTTTGCTGAGGCGATGGTCGCCGCAAGCGCCTTGGATCGCTCGACTTTGCGGTATGTCGAGAGGGTTTTCTGATATTGCGCAACCGCGTCGTCGCCCAGCGCGGCCTTGTTTTCATCCTTGAAGAGGAAGTCCTGAATCGCCTTGTCGGTCTCGTCAAACGATCCGGGCGCATCCAGCTCGCTGCGAGCTTCGTTCATCAGCGAATCCATGTTCTTCTTGGCATCGATCTTGGCCTGGTTCCCCTGCGTATCGGCAATCTTTTGTTTTAAGGCCTTGATGTCGTTCAAGATCGGCGTCTTCACGTCGTCGGCCACGCCGTCCAATTCCGCCTCGGCCAGTTGCAGATCGTCGCCGGCGGTCTTGGCGTCGTTGTTGTCAAATGCCGCTTGGGCATCCTTGAGGTCCTTCTTGGCGCCATCGGCATCGGCCCACAGGTGTGCCGACCCGCATGCCAAAGCGGCGGAAAACGCGGCGTACCGGACAATTCGAGTAAGAGAGAATGATCGGAAGTGCATGATTCACACCCTAATTTGAAATGATGGACCGACCGAGATTAGTTCACCCAACGACGCTGTCCGGAAACCCCGGCGACTCGCGAAGTTCGCCACTGGATTTCCGGACAGGCGGGAGTAAACGCGATGTATATTGCAATGTCAATGCGGCTCATCAGCCGCTTAAGATCAGAGCCCCCCGCCGCCGCCGTTTTGCCCTGGAGCCGGAGCCTGGTGCTGGGCCATACCCATATACATCTGCATGCCGGCGGAAGTAATCGCCTGCACGAGTTGCGTGGGAATGTAACCGTCCATGCGAATGGCGGTGCCTTCGGTCGAGAGCGTCACGCCGATCGGTGGTAGGTCATCGGGAAGCTTGATCCCCATGTCCATCGAAAATTGGCGGGCATAATTCAGACCGGTGTTGGCCCACACATCCAGCGGCAGATAAACGACGGCCAAACGATTGGTCGGAAGCTGCGCCGCGATCGCTTTGATCGGACCGGTCTTGGCGAGGGGATCATCACCGCTCTTGGCCGCCGCGATGGCGGTGCTCAAAGTCGGGTCATCAAGGTCCACCGCCATCAGGAGCGTCTGATCGTTGATCGCGCCGGTGTCAATCTTCATTCCTTCAGGGCCGTAAATCATGTTGATGAATTGCTGCGCCTGCTGGGCCTGCATGCCCGGGCCAGGGACGCTGATCTTATTGAGCAGGACATCAAAACTGACCCCGTCGAGGGTTTTCCCGTCCGGTGTGTAAGACTGCACGCTGGCCGGTGTGTCCAAACCGAATTTTTTCATCAGGGTCTGCTGGGCGGCAAACATTTTTCGGGAGGAATCCAGCGACGTCTTGGAATCCCCTTTCCGGACCGCAATCGTCTGGACAATCGCGCCTTGGCCCAGCATGCCGGAGGGAGCAAGCATTCCAAAAGCACCGCCATTGCTCGCTTTGATCGTGGTCTTTAGAGCCTCGATCCAGTCGACGGCCGCGGAATAGTCGGGGCCGAGATTGCTCACCGCCCTTTGGATCGGGTTGATCAATTCGTCCAGAGTCGCGGCTTCGAGATTCGGGTCGGCGATCGAGCCGCCCAGCATGAGGTACTTGCTGTCCGGCAAACCCGAGAGAAGCGAAGCGTCGGTGTTCTTCACTTGCGCGGTATATTTTCCGAGCTTGGAATCGGGTTGAAACCCGGTTTGAGCGGTTACAGGCATTCCCACGGTTG
>CAZCKE010000368.1:0-4475 GCA_964499005.1 uncultured Tepidisphaeraceae bacterium | reverse complement strand
TAGCCCGTAAATCTCGCCGGCCCGGCAGGAAAATGAAGCGCTAGCGACGGCGGCAATGGTCCCGCCATCGGGGTCATCGAACGTTTTGGTAAGACCGCTGACCTGAATCATGGGGGCGCTAGACCTTTGGCTGATGTGAAGTATAGCATTGTTCTTATTTCTCGCTTTGTCCGGTATTTGCGGTGCTGACCGAATTGAAATCCTGCGGTCATTCGATAGGCTATTAAGCCATCTGGATGATAAATCCTAGGGCCATTCAGGGTGGGACCGTCGGAATGACAGACCAAAGTCAGGAAACCTGCACGCTCGTGCTTCCAACCTTCTGCGCGTCGGCCTTTATCGAAGGCACCGTGACGCGCCTCGAGCGATTTCTGAACGACCATCCCGACTGGAGCGTGTTGTTCGTCTGCGACGGCAATTGGGACGATACGACCGAAAAACTCCAGCCCCTTGCCCGGCAGGTCGGCCCCAGGATGCGCGTCGAGGCGTATGAAACCAATCGCGGCAAAGGATATGCTTTGCGACGTGGTTTGAGCATTGCTCGCACGCCGTTCATGGTTTTTACCGACGTTGATCTGGCCTACGATCCCGACGAAGCCGTGCGCATCCTCGACTTGCTCAAGGCGGGCGCGGACTTGGCCGTGGCCAATCGCGCCAGCGACGATTCGCAATTTCTGATCAGCCCGCGGGATTTTCCCAACATCTACAAACGGCATATTATGAGCCGCAGCTTCAACTGGTGGCTGCGTCGCATGCTGCCGATCACGATTCTCGATACTCAAGCCGGGCTCAAGGGCGTCAGCGCCCGCGCCTGGGATTTGATGGCCCCTCGCATGACCTCGGATGGTTTTTTCTTCGATGTTGAACTGCTGGCCCGGGCCGGCGCCGCGAATATGCGAATCGACGAGATTCCCGTCCACTTCAAGTATGTCGATCCAACAACCGTGCGGATGGTTCGGCACGGCTGGCGGATGATCAAAGACACCATCAAGCTTCGCCACAATCTTCGCAAGACCAAGCTCAAACCCGTCATGCGGCAAGTCCCTGAGGTCAGTCCTCCTTAAAGCCGCGGCTGCGCTCATCTCGATGTCGACTCTTTCCCTGATCGTAACTGCGGACGATTTTGGATTTGGACTCCAAACCAGCAGGGGGATCATTCTGGCGCATCAAAAGGGGCCTGTGACGGCCACCAGCATGATGGTCGTCACCGAAGATCATGCGCGAGCGTCCGTCTCGTTGCTAAGCGAAGCGCCCGGGCTTGAGGTCGGATTGCATCTGGTGCTGACCAACTGCGGCCATAAGCCACTGGTGGCAACCGCCTCATCGGGCTTAGTCGATCGGCACGGATCATTTCTTGGCAATGGTAAATTGTGGCTGCGGGCCTGGAGCGGACGACTCAACAAAACAGCCATCGCTGAGGAAATCGCGGCACAGGCCGACTTATTTCGAAAACTGGTTGGCCGTCCTCCCGCGTATGTGGATGGCCATCATCATTCTCATCAATTGCCCGTCATCCAAGAAGCTTTGATAGAAGTGATCAAAGCGGGTTTGCTGCCGAATGTGAGTCGGGTCACGATCGAGCCACCGGGCTTCATCCGGCGCGTCCCAAGCGTCCGGTCCCGCAGACGCGCGGCTCACCTGCTCGGCAAGAGGGCAGGCACCCGTTTCGTCAAAGCGGAAATCCGCGTCAACGACTCCTGTTTCGGAATGCTCAGCGCCGCCGACCTGCGACACGATTTCCCCTGGGCCGCGTATCTCCAACACCTGCCGGCCAGTGGCATCGTCGAATGGGTCGTTCATCCCGGCTTGCCTGACCCCACTCTTCAGGGACGAGACGATTATCGCGCACAGCGAGAGCGGGAACTGGAATGTCTCACAAGCCCGTCGGGCCTTGCCGCCTGGAATCCGTTCCGCTCCACACTGAACACAAAATTCACGGTTTTTCAAGGAGAAATTAAACCGCCGCCGAATGGGCCGGCACGGTGATCTCGGTCGGAGTGGCGGCGGGACCGGCGTATTTGCGCACAATCAGTAACGACGTCGAAGTTTCCCGGGCAATTCGTTCAGGCCGCCAGCCAAAGAGGTGCGATTCCATCCCCCATTGCTCTTCCACCCCGACAACGACTAAGTCGTATTCACGAGCCGCTCGGATCACGGCATCAATCGGTGAGGGATCCTCGATCACCTTGAAATTGACGCTGGTCGATGTCGCGGGGTCGGCAAACGTGCGATCGACCGCGCTTCGAGCATGCAGCACGCCATCGGCCTGCGAACGGTTGGGTGGCACCACATGCAGTACGGTCAATGCCGCCGAGCCATTTCGTGCAATCCGACCGGCCAATTCCAAAGCCAGCCGGTCATGCTTACCCCCCAGGTATGGAGCCAGGATCGTTTGAATCTTCCCGAAACTTCGATCGACAAAGATCGCCACATCATTGTCGCTGGCAGTCAGAACGCGATGCACCGTCCCGCCGAGGATTGCCTGTCCAAAGATCGGCTTGTGAAAGCCCATCAGGATCAAATCAGCCGACCGAACACGGGCAATACGCGCGATATCACTTGGCACATCCCGGCTCGCAAACGCAATCGGTTCGGCCTCAAACGAGCATTCTTTCGCCTTGGCCAGCAGTGGTTCCAAGGCGTCCGTGCGCGAAGTTGGCACTTCTGATACCGAATACGCATTTCGCTCAGACAAACGTTGTAAGTGAAGCCCAATGATCCGGTGCACCGCGTCAACGGCCGGTGTGAGCAGGGCGGCCATGGCCGCCAATGGCCCTCCGCTCTCGGGGAACGAGACGGGAATCAGCACGGTAAACGCCGGCCGGCCCGATTTCGCCGCTTCTTCCTCCACCTGCGGGTGGACCCAGTGCAGGATCGGTGTCGTCATCGCCGTCGTGACGATCGCCATGATCACCATCATCGCAAAGATGGCTTCCGAGATGACGCCAAGATCGCGGCCGACGTTTAGGATGACCAGTTCCATGAGCCCGCGGGTATTCATGAGAATTCCAATGGCCGACGCTTGCCTCCATCCGATTCCGCAAGCCCGCGCGGCAATCGCCGAGCCGCCGAATTTGCCCAGGCACGCCACCAGCACAATCAGTCCCGTGTAGCCCCAAAGCGATGGATGGTCGAGCAGCCCAATTTGGGTGCGCAGGCCGGTGTACGCAAAGAAAATCGGAAGCAAAAACACGACAACGAAATCTTCCAGCTTTTCGGTGATTGTCCGGACAAAGCTTGTGCCCTTGGGCATGATCGCGCCCATGAGGAAGGCGCCGAACAAGGCATGAATGCCGATCCACTGTGTGATGATCGCCGACGCCAGAACGAGCAGGAGGATGACCGCCAGCAGGTTCTGGCTCAGCCGGTGTCCCCGTTCAAACAATAGTTCAAATCGCCTCAGCAGAGGCCGAACCAGCAGGAACATCACCACGATATAAATGACCGCAAAGGCCGCCGTCCGGAGTGCCGGCACGACGCCATGAGCCCGGGCCACCGCGATCACCAGCGCCAAAATGCACCAGGCAGTGACATCATCCACCGCCGCGCAGGTGATGGCGATCGCCCCGACCTGTGTCTTATGCATGTTTCGCTCGGTCAGGATTCGCGCCAGTACCGGGAAGGCCGTGATGCTCATCGCCGCGCCCAGGAACAAGGCAACGGAAATGAACCGCATCGCCGGGGTATCATTGAACAAATTGGGATACAGATAAGCCGCCAGCAACGCCCCTAAAAGGAAAGGGGCCATGATGCTCGCATGGCTGATGACGATGGCGGCATGCCCGCGGTTTCGAATGAGCTTGGGGTCCAGTTCCAACCCGATCAGGAAAAGGAAAAAAACCACGCCGACCTGGCTGAGAGCGTTCAGATATTCAATGCTCTGCCGCGGAAAGATCGCGGTAAATTGATGAGGCATCAGCCAACCCAGCAGACTCGGCCCCAGCATGATCCCGGCGATCATCTCACCCATGACCTGCGGCTGGCGAAACCGCAGGAAAATCATCCCCATGATCCGGCTCAGGCCGATGATCAGGGCAATCTGTAGGACGAGAATGAGAATGAAATCGCTAGCGGGCATGGGATAGGGCTGGAGCCGTCGAAGGCAATTCGCGAGCTCCGCTTGGCCGGTCAGCCCGTTCATATTGCCATTTTCCAGCCAGCGGCTGATCTTCAGAGGCGGGGGGCTTAAACGCAAATTCCATCGTGTCTTTCCCAGATGAGTGCGACGCAATGACCTCCCACCCATCGCCTATAAGCGTCACATCGGGATCTGTTCGCATGGAAAGGCCTGGATTTGATGGCTGGAGTAGCAGGTCGAGATGTGGGCCCTGATCAAAATTCAATTGAACGAATCGTCCCGATTGATGGATCGTAAACTCCTTTTTGCCCGAGCCGCCATTTTCATCCATAAGCCGCCACTGGCCGGACAGGTCCGGCGGTGCGACCAGATAGTCGGATCCCAATGCCAAAACCAC
>CAZCKE010000367.1:0-4478 GCA_964499005.1 uncultured Tepidisphaeraceae bacterium | reverse complement strand
GTACTCGCGCCGGCGCCGGCGCCGGCTCAGCGGCGGGCCCACGAGCCGGCGCTCGCGCCCGTCCCCGACGCGGGGCGCAAGGTGCGCGTTCCCGTCTGCAATTGCGTGCAGACCATCTGCGACTGCGGCGAAGAACACTAGCGGCGGCGGACCGCGCTCGCGTTTTCAATTTTGCTTACCCCGCGGTCTTTTCCGCGGGTCGACTCGATTGCGCATCGAGAAAGGGACACGTCCATGAACCACAGCTCCCGCAAATCGCTCCTGGTGATTTCCTCCATCCTGATCCTCCTCGCGTTCGCCCCGGTCGCGGATGCGCAAGAGCCGCACCCAAGGTCGAACGCGCACGCCCCGGACGACGGCTACGGCTACGTCTTCACGGACGACGTCATGCAAGCAGGCGCCTTCACTCCCGACGACCCCCGGATCACCGTCATCTCCCGTGCGGTGCGCGTGACCCTCATCCGCCCGCGCACCGCGTTCATCGCGGAGCTGCTGAAGAGCGCCGAAAGCCTCTGATGGTGACGTGGCGCGTGCTCGGGCTCGTCCTCGCGTCGCTGGTCCTCGAACGCAGGGAACCGGGACAATACGGAGGGCCCATCGCCGTCGATCAGGCAGCACTGCACGCCCGGCTCCAGGCCCTCTGCCGGGCAGGGATGTCCCAGCGGGCGACCGGACGGTGCGACGAGGAGCCGGCGGCCTCGGAACTCTCGGACTCGCCTCGCTAGTTCGGAGCGTGTCTTCCGCCCCCAGCACGTTTCTCGATTGTCGTGAAGCGTCTGTCGAAGCTCGCGAGGCGTCTCGCGACGATCCACGAGCGTCTCTCGAACGTCGAGGCGCGTCTCGCGACCATCCAGAAGCGCCTCGCGAGGATCGAGAGACGTCTCGCGACGATCCGGAAGCACCTCGCGACGATCCGCAAGCGCTTCGCGACGATCCAGAAGCGCTTCTTGACGATCCAGAAGCGCTTCGCGACGATCCAGAAGCGCTTTACGAAGGTCGGGAAGCGTCTTTCGTCGCGCGGACGTCACGGGCGCCCACGTTCGCTTACGAAAAGTCACCTCGGCCCGATCGGCCAGTTGGCCTGAAACCCGAGCTCCACGAGCACGTGGTTGATGGCATTCCCGACCGGGGCCGAGCTCTCCTCCCATATGCCCTGCAGCCGCAGGAGCTCGAGGAGCGTGAGCGCGGCCCCCAACTGACCGACGATGCAGTTCTCCGCGTGCCCGCCGAAGCCGCCCCAGCACGAGGACGACACGTCGTCGGCGGCAGTGCTCCCGAACTGGAAGCCGATGCGCCCGAAGAGGTGCGGGTGCACGATGGACGACGGGAAGGGCACGTTCCAGTCGATTCCGCCGAGAGGCGTCGCGGCCACGCTCTGGCTCAGCAAACCCTTGAGCTGCACGGCGGCGGCGACTCGCAGCCGGCTCCCATACGAATATTCGAGCTCGAGGCCGCCGAGGCCGCCGACGAAGTGAACGCTGTGCAGCGCCGGCGCGTATCCGAACTCGGTGTCCGCCGCGATGGACCCGGCCAGGCTCGCTCCCACGCGGTCCCAGAACGGTTGGCGCGCGATGGCGTCGTCGGCGAGCGTGCCGACACGCGCGCGGACGATGTCTTTCGTTTCCTGGGCCGAAGCCCCCGCAAAGCCGTACCGCGCGAGCCGCCGTTCCGCGTAATCGAGGGGGTTTTCCACGGACTTCAGCGCGCCCCCGCCGTCCGCTGCCTTGCATTGCTGCTGCCAGCCCCGGTCGAGCGGGTCGCTCCCGCGAATGCGCGGGGGCGTGGTGCTCGCCTGGAGGAGCGCCGCGCACGCCTCGCCGAGCGGGCGCTGCGAGAGCGCGGACGCGCACGTGCACTGGGAGTACAGCTCGTCGAGCGACGCCTGCACGATGTCGACGAAGCTCTCGAAGTCGAGCTCCACGTCGAGGTCGCCGATGGGCTGCCAGGGGTCGGGGTCGAGCGCCGGACCAGGGAGCGGAGCGCACCGGTCGTAGTCGCCGGGGGCCCGCGGGGGGCCATACGCCTGCGCCATGCATGCGAGCTTCTTCCAGCGCAGGGTCGAGCCTTCGAGCGCGGCGAGCTTCGCGACACCGGCCACGTCTGCGCGTTCCGGTTCCGCCTTCGTGCCTTCGCCGAGGAGAGCGGCCAGGCGCCCGCTCGCGATGAGCTGCGCCGCGTCGTACATCCCGCCGGTGAAGTCGAAGTCGCGGAGACGGGCGTCGAAGAACCCGAAGAAGTCGAAGAGGTAGTGGCTGGCGAGGCGGGTGTGAAGCTGTGAGACGGCCAGGTGGCGCTTGAGCTCCGGGTATTGCTGGAGCGTGTCGTAGAGCTCGCGGCCGCGGGCCGCTTCGAGGAACCCGCTGCCGAAGGTCGCCGCGAAGCTCACGAAGCTGTCGAGCGGTTGCGACTGCGTCGGCAGCGGATCGAATACGTCGTTGTCGGTGTCGACGAGCAAATAGGAGAGGCCCCGCGGGCGGTCCTTTTCCGGGTCGGGCGTGCGAGCCTGCCCCCAGTGCCTCGCGTCGGGTGCCCATCCTCCGCGCGCGGTCTCGATCGCGAGGCCGACGGGGGTGTTGTCGAGAACGCCCCCGTCGGCGAACGAGGTCGTCGTGTAAACGGCCAGCGACCCGCACTCGGTCGTCCCCACCTTCTGCGCCTCGCGATGGTTCGGATCCGTCATGCAATGAGGCAGATCGACCTGGGGAAACGCCGCCGGGAACGCCGACGACGCGAGGACCAGCTCGATGAGGAGGTCGAGCGCGGTCTTCTGTCCGTCGGCGTCCGTTTGATTGCGCGGAAAGGGGAGGAGCGCTCGGGCGGGGCTCGCGTCGTCCTCCGCCACGTAGTTCTGGATGTGAAGGACGCCGTGGTTCACCGTGATCCGGATCGTGAAGGGCTCTTGAAGGTCGGGCACCGTCTGGTTCTCCGCGACCTGCACTGGCCGCGGGCGAACGCGGCTGGTCTCGCCGGCCAGGACGAAGTCGCAATCTCCGTCGATCCCCGTGGTCAATCGGGACCGAGCGAGCTGCGCGATCGACCGCACGCCGTCCTGCGGGAAGACCGCGGTCGGCGACGTCGTCTTGCCCTGGCGGAGCTTCGCCAGCGAGGCGTCCATCCAGACGCTGCGCAGCGGGGAGTTCTGCGGATCCTGTACCGAGGGATGGCACATCTCGATTCCCAGGAGGAGCGCGTTGATGGTGCCCGCGGAGGCGCCGACGTAGAGCGCCGGCCGGACTCCGCGCCGCTTCAGCTCCTCCCCGAGCGCGTAGAGGTACCCGCCCTGGTACGCCCCGAGCGAGACGCCTCCGCCCACGACGATGGCGAGGTCGCTCTGGGTCGCCGGAGGCGGCGCGGTGTTCCAGTCGGGGACGCGCGCTTGCGCCGGCGGCTCGCTGGACTGGGCCCTCGCCGGGGAGGGCGCCGAGACCAGGAGAAGGCCACACACGACGAACAAGGCACCGAGCGGCGACATGAGCGGACGTCCCATTTGCATTTCGGCCTCGAGCCCTAGCGTTACCGGATCCAGGACCAAGCCGCGGGCGCGACTCATTTCAGTCCCTTGCGGGAGACCGCCGTTCACGATGACGTCGTGCGCGCGTAAGCCGCCCGTGCCCGAGCCAAGGGCCTTGCTCCTTCCCCGGTCCTCCGTCATATCTTGGCGCCGCGGCCCCGTTACCGCGCTCTTCTCGCATGCCTCGCCGCCTTCTTCCCGCGCTCGTCGTGGCGCTCGTCCTTGCGGGCGCCGTGGTCCTCGCGGAGATGGGGAGCGGATTCGACACGCATCCTCCGCCGGTCCATGCCCGCGCGGCCGAGCCCCAGGAGCCGCAGGAACCGCCCACCGACCCACCCAGGCAGAGCGACCTCTCGTCGGAGACGGAGCTCCCGCCCGACCACCCGCCCATCGGTCGCAACCCGATGGCGCAAACTGGATCGGGTGAACCGCAAGCCATCACCTGGAAGATGCCCGCCGACTGGCGAGAGGAGCCCAATCCGAACGCCGTTCGCCTCGCGACGTACCGCACGCCGGGAGGCGCCGAGATGAGCGTCGCCCGCGCGGGCGGCTCGACGGACGCGAACATCAAGCGCTGGATCGGCCAGTTCGAAGACGCCGGCGCCTCCACCCCGGAAGCCAAGACGGTCCATGGACTGCGCGTCACGACCGTACAGATCGTCGGTACCTACGGTGCCGCGATGGGGATGGGCCCCGAAGCTCCCGAGCCTCACCGCGACTGGGCGCTCCTCGGCGCCGTCGTGGAGGCCCCCGGGTCGCCCTACTTCTTCAAGCTCGTCGGCCCTGCGCCCGCGGTGAAGGCCGCCCGCGCGTCCTTCGACCGCCTCATGGCCAGCCTCGCGCCGCGCTGAAGTTAAGCCCGCCTTCGTGGCTCGAGCGCCGCGGAGGGGACTACACTCGGCGTCTCGCCCTCGGCTTTCCGCCAACCTCCTTGCACGTCCAGGGATATCGCCATGTCCGTCTCCGA
>CAZCKE010000366.1:0-4494 GCA_964499005.1 uncultured Tepidisphaeraceae bacterium | reverse complement strand
CTTGAGCACGCCGTTGAGACCTTGAATCGCATTCCCAACGCCGAGCTTGCCGTGATCCCGGATGCCGGCCACTTCGCGCTGTTTTCGGAACCCAATAGGGTGATCCCCTTGGTCGAACATTTCCTGAAAAAGCCTGCGAAGAAAATCCCGATTGCAACCGCTGAAACGGGCTATCAGCCGGGTGCGACCAGATAAAACCTAAAAGCGGAAAAATATGTCAGTAGCTGCATTTGGCCACGCCTGAACTCAGCTCCTTCCGCCCAACCGCGAGCATCTTGCGCCACTCTCAAAAATATTTTTCAATCTTAAAATTCCAAAACCCCGCCCCACCCGCAAAAGAATTCATCCCATCGATTTCCGCGCGCACCTCCCCCTTATATAGCTCGCCGGGTGAAAGTTTTACACGGAATTTCACAACTATAGGCTGCCCCATCTCTTGCATCACGAAGTCCGCCAAATCTAATTTCGTTCGGCGCGCGGGCCCTTGTCCATTTTGTTCCAGGGCCTCGAAAACCCGCATAAATTCAGCCGAATCAACCATTTACCCGTGCGCACAATTGCGCTCTTAGTACGCGCGACGAATTTCTCCCGGCCGCAAATTGCGACCGACAAAGAACTAATGACCGGCGGGCGGCAACTGCTGGCGGAACATCGGGTTAATGGGGACAATTGATTCTGATGGCGAAATGGAGCGAGATATCGACGAAGCAAGGGCTGAACCGGTGGTTTTTGTGGGTGGGGGTTGGGATGGCGCTGCTGGCGCTGGGCAGCTGTGGAGGATTTTCAAGTTTTCGTGGGCGTGGAGGCATCGGGGGAGTTTATGACGTTCGCGCGTTTGGGGCGAAGGGGGACGGCAAGACGCTGGATACGCCGAGCGTTAACTCCGCTATTGACGCCGCCAGTGCGAATGGGGGCGGGACCATTCGATTTCCGGCGGGGACTTATCTTTGTTATTCGATTCACCTGAAAAGCAATATCACTCTAGATCTGAATGCGGGGGCGACAATCCTTGCGGCGGCGACGCCAAAAGACGGCAGGGGTTACGATCCCGCCGAGGCCAATCCATGGAATCCTTACCAGGATTTCGGGCATAGTCATTGGCATAATAGCCTGATTTGGGGGGAGGGGATTGAGAATGTGTCGATTCAGGGGTCGGGACTGATCGATGGCCGGGGGCTTTCCAATGGGCAGAATTATCCGTCGTTTTGGCCAGTGACCCGGCCGACGTCAAATCCGACGACGACGTTTGCGGAGACGCCGCCATGGCGGGAAACGAGGTATCTCTATCCGCCGACGGATACGCTGGCGGATGGGGTGGGGAATAAGGCGATTGCGCTGAAGCTGTGCCGCAACGTCACGCTTCGCGATTTCGCAATTCTGGAAGGGGGGCATTTCGGCATCCTCGCGACGGGGGTGGACAACTTCACGCTGGATAACCTGAAGATCGACACCAATCGCGATGGAATGGACGTGGATGCGTGCCGGAATGTGCGGATATCGAATTGCACGGTCAATTCGCCGTGGGATGACGGGATTTGCCTCAAAAGCTCGTTGGCGCTGGGTTTTGCGCGAGCGACGGAGAACGTGACCATCACCAATTGCCAGGTATGCGGCTACGAGATCGGTAGCCTGCTGGATGGATCGTGCGTGCCGTTGGAAGGATCGCCGACGGGGCGGATCAAATTTGGGACAGAATCGAACGGGGGATTTCGCAACATCACGATCACGAATTGCGTTTTCGACAATTGCCGCGGGCTGGCGCTGGAGACCGTGGATGGGGGGCCGCTGGAGGACGTGACGATTTCGAGTATCACAATGCGGCACGTAGTGAATTCGCCGATTTTTCTGCGCCTGGGCGGGCGCATGCGAGCGCCGCCGGATGCGCCGGATTCAGTGTTGCGACGGATCAATATCAGCAACGTCGTGATCTATGATGCCGATCGGCATTTCAGCTCGATCATCAGCGGGATTCCGGGGCAGAATATCGAGGACGTGAAGCTGCGGAACATTCAGGTCTACTGCCTGGGCGGGGGGACGGCACAGTGGGCGACAACTCAGCCTGCTGAAAAAGTGGCGGATTATCCGGAGCCGTCGATGTTTGGCGAGACACCAGCATATGGCTTTTTCATCCGCCATGTGAAGGGGATCGAATTGAGCAATATCGATCTCCATTACCGATATTGCGAGGCGCGGGCCCCGATCGTCATGACGAGCGTGAACGAGGCACGCCTGGATCATGTGGATGCGGAAAGCGATTTCGCGCAGGCGATTCTGATCCTTCATCAAGTCGATGATCTGACCCTTGAGAAATGCGGGCGGTTGGCGGACAAGCGGATTCCATCGGTTGATGAGGCTGAATTGGGCGCCGAGGGAGCAAGCGCTACGAATCCGGCAGAGGAGTGAACAAAGCCATTTTTAAGCGGCGTTGGCGGCGGCTGGCAATGGCGTCGCATCGAGGGGAAGAGGGGATTCCAGATCTGAGCGGAGCGTTACGGTGATGCAGGTGCCGTTTTCAGCGGTCGAAGCGATTTTCATATGCCCGCCGTGAACTTCGACGATGCGCTTACAGGCCGCGACGCTCAGGCTGGGAGTCCCATGGGCCGCGGGGGCGTCGGGTGGAGAATTGGGGGATTCACAGAGCTGGTTGAGGACATCGGCGGCCGCTGTCTTGCCGGTGTCGAGAATCTGTAGTTCGACCCATTGATGCCCGTCCTGGGCGAGCGAGCGGACTTTCAAATGGAGTGAGCCGGTTTCCGTGTGCTTGCAGCAATTACCCAGCAAATTGAGCAGGAAGCGCCGGATGGCGATCCGATCGCCGCGCATTTCGAAGCCGGCAGGGTCGATGACACAGGCCAACTGGACCGGGCGCGATTGTAGGAGCGGCTCGATCTGCTTCATGGCGTCTCGGCAAAGCGGTTCGAGGGCAAATTTGGACCAGTGCCAGTGCCCTTGTCCGCTGTTGAGGCGCGTCATGTCGAGCAGTTCGTCAACGGTTTGAGAAAGTTGCTGAACACCTTGATTCATCTGGGTCAGGTAAGGGCCCCATTCTTCGGCGGCGCGGGCGCTGGAGTGGGAAAGAATTTCCGAGATATTGCGGAACGAGGCGATCGGATTTTGCAATTCCCGCGCGACGCTGGTCAGGACCTGCTCCATGTTGGTGACGGCCGAGCGAAGGTGGGTCAGCTCGGATTGGAGCAGGGCGGCCTGCGCCGCTTCGTTGTACATGCGGACGGCGCGTTCACCCGCGCGAAGCCGCGCCAGGAGCTCGCCGCGGTGAAAGGGCTTGGTCATGAAATCGTTGGCGCCGGCGTCGAGGGCCGCGATCGTCAACGCGCGGTCGACATGCGCGGTGAGAATGACGACGTGAGCAAAAGGGATGCGTTTGTCTTCCCGGACGAGGCGGCAGAATTCGACCCCATTGATGCCGGGCATGTCGTAGTCCACAAAGGCGATTCGCGGACCTTGCGAGCGCAGAATTTCGAGGCCTTCAGCGCCGCTAGCGGCTTCGATGACCTGGTAGCCAGCCGTGCTCAGATGGGATCCGAGCAGCTTCTGGAGCATGGGATCGTCGTCGACAATCAATACTCTTGGATGCATATCGCTCGAACTTCCCTTGCCCATGCGTGGGCCGCCGCCGACCGGCAGAATGACTCCGGCGGATGATGCGAATTCATCAGCCTCAATGAATTGATCGATCCTATTGCAGCACTCCTTTAGGCTCAAAATCGTCCAATATTTACGGGACGGAATTGAATTGGGACGTAGCCGGACCGCAGGATCATGCCAAGGGCAAAATGGGGAGGTGATGCCAATAACGCGGCGGGTCTGCCAATCCTTTTAATCCGATTATCCGGTTTTGTATTTGCGCCGATAGATAAAGCACTTGCGCTTCAGAAGCGGCGCAAAATGATCGCATTTCAGGCGCGCCGCGCAATAAATGCGTAATCGGTGCGGCCGTGATTTATGGCGGAATAAGGCGCCAGCAAGGCCGTAGGATCACGCAAAGGTAGAAAAATAAAGCAGACTGAGAAGATCGCGCCGCGACGCATGCGAAGCGTGGTCGCTTAACGGATGCGATGAGAAGCGGCGAGCCGCTGGATTTGGCCCAGGTGATTTTGAGCCAAAGAGTGTTATGGACGAATGCTCGAAGAAGATAATTTTTCCGATCGCCGCGCTGAGCCTGGGATTGCTCTGGGCATCGCGGGTGGGCGGCGAAGAGCCGCCTGCGCGCGAATATCAGATCAAAGCGGCGTTCATTTATAATTTCGCGCAGTTCACGAACTGGCCCGATAGCGCGTTCTCGAGTGGGGACAGCCCATTTGTCGTGGGGATTATCGGCCAGGATCCTTTCAATGGGGCCCTGGATGAATTGTTGAACGGAAAGTCGGTCGGCAGTCATCCGGTAACTGTGAAACATCTGGATTCGCCGGATCAAAATGCATGTTTCTATTTTCTTTTTTTTATTACTTTTGTTTTATCTATGTTTCATGATTT
>CAZCKE010000365.1:0-4549 GCA_964499005.1 uncultured Tepidisphaeraceae bacterium | reverse complement strand
GAGCTTCATTCCCAGCGCCGCGGAATACGTCGGCAAGCTAGGCGAATCTCTGGTCGTCTATTATTGCACGGATCAATGGTCCAAGTTCACCTACGTCGACAGCCAGAAGACCGCCGAAAAGGAACAGAAACTGATCAAGTCGTCCGACATCGTATTTGCCACGGCCCAAATGCTCGTGGACGACCATCTGCCGTTGAACCCCCAAACGCATCTGGCGCGGCATGGCGTCGATCGCGCACTTTTTTCCCGCGCACTGGAGAGCGCCACGCCCGTCCCTTCCGATGTGGCCGAGTTGCCCAAGCCCGTGCTGGGTTTTTACGGAACCATTCAGGATTGGATCGACTTCGATCTGCTTTGCTTCCTCGCCAAGCGGCATCCCAATTGGAGCATCGCGATGCTGGGCGATACCTACGTCGACGTCTCGCGCCTCAAGAAATTCCAGAACATCCATCTGCTCGGCCGCAAACCGCATTCACAATTGCCGGAATACTGCAAGGGATTTGACGTCGGGATCATCCCCTACGTCGTTAACGAACGGATTTTGCACGTCAACCCGATCAAGCTGCGGGAATATCTGTGCGCCGGTCTGCCGGTCGTCTCGACGGCATTTCCGGAGGTTCGGATTTATCCCGAATTTTGCGAGGTAGCCGAGAATTACAAGCAATTCGAGCGCGCGGTCGTGGCGGCCCTGGCCTCTGATTCTCCAGAGCTTCGACACGAGCGCAGCGACGCCATGAAGCAAGAGACCTGGGAAAAGAAAGTGGCAGACCTGGGCCGGGAGGTCATGCGAGCGGTGGCTCGACGAGCCAATGGCTCCCAAGGCGGGAAACACACATGACGCTCGATTTATCGGCTCCTCGCGAAATCGCCGCGCCGCGAATCGGCTGGAAAAGCGCGCTGATCGCGATCGCCTTTCTCGGCTTGGTCTTGCGCATCTACGCCATCGATAAGAACAGCTTCTGGTACGATGAAGCCTACTCGGTTTCCGTCATCAAATCCTCGTACCACGATCTGCTGAGCGGCAAGGTAAAAGATGCCGGCAATCCGCCCCTCTACTGGGCTGCTTTGAAAGCCTGGTCATCATGGGTCGGATCGTCCGATCTGGCGCTGCGGAGCTTTTCGGTGGTTTGCGGCGTCGCGACGGTTGCAATGATCTGCCTGCTCGGCAAACGGCTACTCGACACCAACACGGGCCTGATCGCGGCGGCACTCTTTGCGATTTCACCGCTGTCAATCGAATTATCAAACGAGGCCCGATGCTACGCGCTGCTCCACTTGCTTGCCGTCACAAGCACGCTCAGCTTCGTGCGCTGGCTCAACACGCGCGGCTGGGTCGATTTGGCCGTTTATAGCTTTACGATATTTTTGACCTGCTATTGCCATTACTATGGATTTTTCGTTCCCATCGCGCACGGCATCGCGCTGGCGGCGGTTCCCGAATACCGCAAGCGAATTTTCTACTGGTCGGGCGCTGCAACAGTTGCCGGCGCGATTTGGCTGACCTGGATACCTTCCTTTTTTGCTCAGCTCCATCAACCGGGAAATCTCACCCGCATGGGCGACCGCTGGACGCTGCAATTTGCCGTCACGCCACTGGCGTTTGCACTCGGCCGAACTTTCGCATGGCGCGATTCAGAGCATTGGCTCCTCAACCTGGCGATGCTGCTCACGTTGATCGCATTCATCGCGACCGCCGCCTATGGATCATTCCGCCTGCGGGACTGGCGGTTCGCCCTGATTCTGTGCGCCGGCTGGCTGCTGCTCCCGATAATTGTGCCGCTGCTGGCGGCTTTGGTAGGCAAGCCGCTGTTCCACCATCGCGCCGCCAGCGTTGCCCTGCCGGTGTTCATCCTGCTCATCAGCTATGGGATTTCTCAAATGCCGTCGCTGCTGCGGATCATCATCAGCGCTCTGATCTTCGGGGCCACGGCCTTTTCCCTTTTCAATTACGCAACGCAGCCGCTCAAGGACGATTGGAGATCCGCGACGCCCCAAATCCTTTCAGGCTCCAATGGCCAAATCCCGCTCCTGTTTGACACCTCCATCGAAATCGTGAGTTTCGAGCATTACATTTCGTCCCCGCAGCAGACGCCGCCCCTGATGTACGGCCTGGTGGATGGTCCCGGCCCAGACGGAAAAATCATGGCTGACGCATATGAATCCGGCAAGCGGATCGACTGGACGCCTCGGGATTGCACGGCCGAACTGCTCTCCTCCCCGCGCCTTTGCCTGATCCTCTGCGTCCCCTCCGGATCGCCGGCGGCCTACCGGAAATTCTTCGCCGAGCATGACTACAATCTGACCGACAGTTTTCATTTTCATCGCATCGACGTTTGTTTTTTTGCTAAACGGGAAAAGAGCGCGACCCGCCCATGAGTGTTTTCCACACGATTCTCAGCCTCGTGCTCTGGCTGTGCGCGGCCGTCGTCGCGTATCACTACATCGTCTACCCGATCCTGATCGGAGTTCTCGCCAAATGCTTTGGCCGCGTGAAGCCGCCCGACGCGCACGATGACGAGAAACTGCCCTCGATCTCCATCCTGATCGCCGCTCACAACGAAGAGGCGATGATCGAAAAGCGTCTGATTAATGCGCTTCAATTGGATTATCCCGCCGAAAAGATGGAAATCGTGATCGGCTCCGACGGCAGCACCGACCGCACGGCCCAAATCGTCCGCGGCTTCTCCGATCCGCGCGTCCGGCTGCTCGATTACACGGAAAATCGCGGCAAAGCGTCCGTCCTGAATTCCTCGATGGTTGAAGTGAAGAATCCGATTGTCATCTTCTCCGACGCCAATACGTTTTTTGAACCGGATGCCGCCCGCTTGCTGGTCCGGTGGATGCGCGATCCGGCGGTGGGGGTGGTCTGTGGCAAACTCGTCCTGACTGAAGCGACGACCGGCAAGAATGTCGACAGCCTCTACTGGCGTTACGAGACATTTCTCAAGAAATCCGAAGGCGCGTTGGGAGCATTGCTCGGCTCCAACGGCGCGATTTATGCCCTCCGCCGCGAACTTTTCATTCCCATCCCCGGCAACACGATCGTCGACGACTTTGTGATCCCGCTGCTGGCCAAGCTACGCTCCGACTGCCGCATCATCTACGACATGCAGGCGATCGCGCACGAGGAAACCGCGCCCGACATCGCCGCGGAATTTCGCCGCCGCACGCGAATCGGAGCAGGGGGGTTCCAGGCGATCCAAATGCTCTGGCCGCTTCTAAACCCGATGCATGGCTGGGTCGCATTCTCCTTCTTCTCGCACAAAATACTCCGCTGGCTCTGCCCTTTCGCGTTGCTCGGTGCGTTGCTCAGTAATGCGTTGCTCTTAAATCATTTGGTTTATCGTTGGACGTTTGCCGCACAAGTGGCGTTCTACGTTTTGGCGATTGTCGGCCCGTATATCCCCGGCCGAAATCCCCTGGTGAAATTGCTTCGCGTCGCCACGATGTTCACCAGCATGAACGTCGCGCTGCTGATTGGATTCTGGAAATGGCTGCGCGGCTCGCAAAAAGGCACCTGGCGCCGCACCGCTCGTTCCACTGAAGCGGCCAATCAAGCCAAAGTCTCCACCGTTTCGGGAGCCGCCGTTGAATAAACCGCCGCGAATTGCATGTTGGATGACGGTCGCGCTGGCGGCGCTCTTGTGTCGTCACGCCCAGGCTGATGCGCCGGTTCAACCCTGGACCTATTACGTCTCGCCCGACGGCAGCGATTCATCGCCCGGCAGCGAGAAATTCCCCTGGCACACCCTCCAGCACGCCGCGGATGCCGCCCGCGCCGGAGACACGGTGCTGGTCGAACCGGGCGAATACGCCGGCTTTGTGCTCGGCTGGGATCGTCCCCAGGGGGGCCAGAAAGGCGCGCCGATTGTTTACATGGCCATGCCCGGCGCGACGATTACCGCCCGCAATCGCCGCACGCAAGATGGAATCGACCTGGAACCGGGATGCCCATACATCATCATCGAAGGCTTTACCATCAAAGGCGCCGGCAGCATAAACCGCGCCGGCATACGCGTCACCGGCTCCGACCACGTCAGCATCATCGGCAACGTCTGCCTCGACAACGGCGACTGGGGCATCTTCACCAGCCACAGCAGCGACCTCGACATCGAGCGCAACATCGCCGGTCGATCCAAAAAACAGCACGGCATCTATATCTCCAACAGCGCCGATCACGTCATCGTCCGCGGCAACTGCTGCTTCGACAACGCCAACTGCGGCCTCCACATGAACGGCGATCTCAGCCAGGGCGACACTGGCCTGATTACCAACGCCCTGGTCGAATACAACATCATCTACGGCAACGGCAAACGCGGCGGCTCCGCCATCAATTGCGACGGCCTCCAAGACTCGGTCATCCGTTGCAACCTGCTCTACGACAATCACGCCAGCGGCATTTCCCTATTCCAGATCGATGCCTCTCAAGGCGCCAAACGGAACTGGATCGTCAACAACACGATCGTCATGGCCTCCGATTCACGCTGGGCGCTAAATATCAAGAACGGCAGCACCGACAACGTGATCTGCAATAACATCCTCTTCAACG
>CAZCKE010000364.1:0-4553 GCA_964499005.1 uncultured Tepidisphaeraceae bacterium | reverse complement strand
CCAGCGGAATTCCGCTCTTCCCCGCCACCGTATCCAAAAACGCCTCCATCGCCGCCGGCTTTGCGGCCGGCAGCTCCGCCTTCCGCATCGGCTGGCTTCCATCGGCCCCATCCACCTTTTTGCTCATGAAATGCAGTTGATCCCCCATAATCGCCGCATGCCCCTCGGTGCCACTGATGACCAGGGTCACCGGGTTGGCCACATCAACCCATCCCGCCGCCAGCGTCCCGATCGCCCCATTCTTAAACCGCATGATCGCCTCCCCCGTCTCATCGCACCCCGCGTACGCGTGCGTTCCTTCATCCAGCTGCGCCGTCACGGCCGACACGTCCCCCATCAGCCACAGCAGGATATCCAGCGCATGCGTCCCCAGATCGCCAAACGCTCCCACGCCCGCCACCTTCGGGTCGGCCATCCATCTCCAATCCGTGTCAAACCATCTCCCCAGCGCCCCGCCATGACAATTGCTCCCCCGCACGCGCGTGATCTTCCCGAAATTCCCCTTCTCCACCTGCTCCTTGAGAAAAATGTGTTTCGGATCACCCCGCATGAAATACCCCGTCTGAAACAGCACCCCCGCCTTCTTCACCGCCTCGGCAATCCTCCCGGCATCTCCCTTCCCCATCCCCAGCGGCTTCTCCACAAACATCCCCTTCCGCGCCGCTGCCGCCGGAATCACCACCTGCTCATGCAGATTCGTCTCCGTAAACACCACGACCGCATCAATCCCCGGATCGGCATAAATCGCCTTGTAATCCTCGACGACAACCGCTCCCAGTTCCGCCGCGTTCTTCTTCGCCCGCGGGGCTTGGTGATCCCAGACCGATTTCACTTTCACATCCGCGCGCGATTTCATGATCCGCACAAACCCCGGCGTATGAATATGCGCACACCCGACCAACCCAATCTGTTTCATGATTCGACCCTCGAAAAATCCCACCCCGTCTCCCGCGCCATCCTACCCGCACCCTCCCGACTTGTTTAGCGACTTCCACCCGTTTAGCGGCCGCACTCGTGCGGCGTGCCCAAGCCCCCTCACCTTCACTCACCCATCTCCCTTCGCACAAACACTTCTCGTAGTGGCGGCTTCAGCCGCCGCAATTCTCCCCTTGGTTCTTCCCGCCCTCCTGCATTGCATTGAATCCGCATTTAAAAAAGCCCGCCCAACCCGCGCCAAAAACAAAAATCGCCCGCCCTGAGCGAAGTCGAAAGGCCTCCTTCATTCAGCATTCATCATTCCGCATTCCGCATTCTCCCTCCCCCCAAATCGCTGCCCCCAAATTTATCATTGATCCCCATTCCCACCCCCGCTAAGATGCACCCGCTGGGTGAATCAGCACATCTCAAAAAGGGAGAAAATGATGCGTACGATTTTAGGTCTCGCTCTGGGTCTGTCTCTTGCCTTCGCCTCTACCGCCGGCGCTCTGACTCTCAATCCAGGCGACAATATCACCACGACGATCAATTCGATCATTCCCCCGGCCAGTCCCAATATCATCGCCACCCACAGCACTCCCGTAACTCTCACCCAGGGCGCCACCACGCTGCTGGCCGCCACCCTCACCGATAACGTGGTGAGAGAATCAAACGGCGATCTGACGTTTCAATACGTTCTCATCCCCACCAGCGTCGATTTCACTTCGTTCGGTCTCGCGGCCAAGGATTTCGCCTCGTTCACCACGGACGTGGAAGTGTTCATCCTTCCCCCCGCCGTCTCCCCCGTCCACGCTAATTTTCAACGCAGCAGTGATGGCATCGGCGTTGCCCTCTCGATCACCACGCTCAATCCCGTCACCAACCCCAACCACACCACCGGCGGATTCGAGATCATGACCAACGCCACCACCTTCGATTCCTCCGGATCGATCTCCCTCGCCGCCGCTCTCAGTCAACCGGTCTCCGCGGCTGCCACCTCCGATGCCGCCCAACCCGGCCAGATCAATCTCTCCGGCCAATTCGAGCCCACGGCCGCCACTGTGCCCAACGCCGTTCCCCTCCCCTCCCCCATTTGGCTCGTCGTCGCCGGTCTCCCCCTGATCCACCTGGCCCGCCGCCGAATCGCACCGCGATAGATCGCAAATCAAAAATCGCCCCTGCCCTGAGCCGCGTCGAAGGGCCGCTCCCCCTCAAAGCCCATGGCTCCGCCATGGGGAATCCCCCTCCCAGCCACCATGAACATCGACTTCGTCCGCGTCTTCACCCAGGTCCCTGAGCCCTCGGCTGCGGCCCTCCTAGCATTCCTCGTCATCCCTGCGCTTTTGCGACGCAATCGCCATCCCCGCGCTTAGCGGCCGCACTTGGACCCGCTTTACGCGGTGATCTACGCAAAAAATGCCCCCCAAAAAAGATTCCCACATGTGGTGAGGATAAAATTTAGCCGTGGCGGTGAGCGCACAACAAATTCAACCTTACCTACGGGATTATGCAGAAGTTACAGGTACGCCTACCGAGAAATTTGTATGCCCTTTCACTCATCGTCAATGCGAGCTAGATGAGCTTATCGAAGCTCATATTTTAAATGAAGGCTTAAAGAGCGCTTCGAATCGCACGATCATCCAGTGGGGAAAGCCCGATTTCTTCTACGGCTCGCGAGTGGAACCCGCCTTAGTCAGGTATCTAAACGCCGCAATGACACTAAGTGAATTCGATTTAGTGGCTGGAGCGGAATCGGTCGAAATTATTTTAGAAGATGGTTCAACATACGACGCCTTCGTTCTAAAAAATGATCGTGCGGCGCGAAAAGCAGCGGTGAAATTCCCTATTTTGAATCTTTCCACAGGCAAAGAAACTATTTTGGTTGGCGTAAAAACTTCCTTAGACGATCCCAAAATCACTCGCCAGAATACAGGCAAGGCCCAAATTGCGATTGGCCACCGTTATTCGCAGTCGCATTGGGTGGCTGGAATGCTAAAAGCCGCATATCTCACCATGTTCGATTTGATCGGGTACAAAGCGACATTTGATCCTTTTGGTGACAGTTTGAGACGTGAGCTAGCTCAATATTTCTATGACAATGGAACTAGCGCTGATGCCCCCAAATATTTCATCAAGTACGCAAATGCAATAAAGCTCGTTGGAAGAGGATCGAAATTGCCCATCCAAGGTGAGCGATATGAGAAAGTGGACTTTGACACGCTTAATGATCGAAGATTGTTATTTCATTTTACGCCGTGTGAAACAGTGTTTGCCGTGACTTGTATTTTTCAAATCAACAATGCAACTGTCAGCGTGACGATCCCGCAAAGCACGCATGGCGCTAACGTAGTGATGGCTACAAAATTTTATGATCGATTGATGAACGGTGAAAAAGACTTAATGCAGATTGTTCGCCTCGCCGAATTCAAGGGGTCTCATTGGGAAGTGAGCCGAGAAGATCTGAGGCTCCATTACCCAGAACGTTAATAACTTGATAGTTAGTTTTGATGTTTTCACGCTGCCCGCAATTTCCGCAGCCAATATTTGCGATTGGCGTTAATCTCGTGCAGCAGTCGGCACGCCAGTTTGGAAGGCTTCCGTGTCCCTTGTTCCCACGACTGTGCCAGCACTGTTGAAACCCCTAGCAACCTCGCGAAAATCGACTGACTCACATTCAGTCGAGCTCTAATCGCGCGAACATCCGCGGCGCTGAATCGCGGAGGGTCATCCGGCAATTGCACTTGGCGCACCGTGAGTTGTCCCTTATCTCCCGACTCCAGAGCCTCGGCCAATTGCGTCATGCTCGCGATCAACTTCTTGGCGAATTTGCTTTGCTTGGCCATGTTATCTCTCCAATGCCGCTTGAATCCTCTGAACAAGCTGCCGGCAAATTTTCTCATCGTCGGCACGCAGCGTGCTCTGCTCGTTTTTGGCATAAAGCAGGAACAGCGCAATCGTCGCATGCCGCTGGAACCAGACATAACAGACGCGAAACGCGCCACTCTTGCCGCTGCCGCGTGATGGAGGAGCAAAGCGGGCTTTGCGGACGCCGGCAGTGCGGGCCATCACCTTTCCCGCGCCTGGATTCTCCATCAATATTCGCTCCAGAGCCCGCAAATCGTCGTCGCGCAGTCGTTGGCGGCGAAACTCCGCCACGAACAGCGGAGTCTGGATGAATGTCATGAGCACGGAATGATTATATCATACATTGTATGATATTCAACGGCGGGCCAATTTAACCACGATTCACACGTGAAAATGACTCTGCAAACCTGTGTCGGAATCCGCCGCTAAACCCCGCGATCCAGACAATTCTCGCTAGAGATAAGGAGCACAACCCCCGCCAACTTCCCGCTCCCGCCCATTCCGACTCAACCCGCGCCCCTCTCAAAAAGATTTTTCCCCCATAAAACAAATTCAATCACGCTAAAACCCCATTCCCCTCTAACCACTAGCCACAAATCACTAACCACTCTTCCCGAACACACCTCCCCTATATAAGTGGACAGGGGGTGACAGTTTTGTCCGGATCTTCCTAATCTCTCGCCGGATAGGCTCTTCCAATCCAAAGCCCGCTCAATCTACTTACCTTCGGCTCACCGCCGAGATGCGCAAACAGAACACTACGCAAAACGAGC
>CAZCKE010000363.1:0-4556 GCA_964499005.1 uncultured Tepidisphaeraceae bacterium | reverse complement strand
TGACCAGTTCGACGAATTTCTCGATTTTTTCCTCGGTGCCGGCGAGTTCGACCATGAGGCTTTCCTTGCCCACGTCGACGACTTTTCCGCGGAAGAGGTTGACCAATTCGATGACTTCGCCGCGCGTCTCGGAATCGACCGAGACGGTGATCAGGGCCAGATCGCGCTCGACGTAGGCGGTGCCTTTAAAATCCTTCACCTTGGTGACGGGGACGAGCTTGGCGAGCTGCTTGCGGACCTGCTCGAGGGTGTTCTCATCGGCGTCGACAACGATGGTCATGCGGGAAAGGTTGGCATCTTCGGTGCGGCCAACGACCAGGGAATCGATGTTAAATCCGCGGGCGGCAAACATCCCGGCCACCGAGGCCAGGACACCCGGCTCGTTGACCACCAGAGCTGAAATCACATGACGCATCGACGTCTCCTCGCAAGGGCGGGGGATTCTATTCGATGTTTGGGCCCAAGGGAACTGCAGCGGCGAATTGCGGGGGGATCGTGAAATATTTACGCACTTTGAGCAGATAAACCGTGCAGGCGATGAGGGTTGCGATAGGCATGCACACCGACAGAAAACGAAGATCCTGAAAGCGCTGGAGCATCTGGAGTTGATCCTGGCGCAGGCCGGCGGATTCATAAAGCCGAACGAGATTGCCGGTTGCCATGGTCAGAGCATAGGAAATTCCCCAGACCAATTGGAGAATCATGGTTCCGAGCCAGCCGCCAGGACGCAAGCGATAGGTAGCGCGAACCAGGAGAAAGGCGATGGCGGTGACGATCATTTTTTCAATAACGGCAAGGATGCCGAAATGAAGAGTGCCGAAAAACGCGAAGCCGGACGGCATGCCTTGGCCCACGCCGCCCAGGGACAATAGTTGGGTGGCTCCGATGATCGTGAGCGTGACGGGCAAAGCCAGCGCGGGAATGGGGCAGCGATCGGTCCAGCGGGTCCGCGGATCGAAGAATTCGAGCATCTCTTTGACCCGGGCATGATGGAAAAACCAGACGGCGGCGGCGGGCAGCACGACAATGAAAAAGCCCATGAAAAGAATCGCGAAGATCATGCCGAAACGAAATACGCCGGTCGGCACCGGAGGCTGTCCGGGGGGCCGGGGCGCCGCAGCCATCGCAGAGGTCATCGCCGGCAAGGCGAAAGAGATCAGAATAACGCCCAGCAGACCACCCAGCAGAGTAAGCGTCCCCAGGATCAAGATCAGGGGCCGAACCCAGCGTTGCATGCGCATCGCTCCGATGCCGAGCCAGATCAATCCTCCGCCCAGCGACAGGTAGAGGATAGACGTTGAGATGACCTGGCCAACGGGCAGGGGCTGAGGCTGTGCCGGCACGAGCAGCAGGAGAGGGAAGAAAATGCCGCCACAACCGCCCAGCGAGCCCAGGATGACGGCGATGAGGCCAAAAGTAAAAGCGGCGCCTCGCCAGCCCCGAAATCGCGAGGCGTCGGGCACGGATAGGTAGTTGATGACGCCGTTGGGGGGAAATGTCATGGCCCTCGCGTGCGGGAGATGATCGAAATTGTACTCTTGAAAGGATCGTGCCAGAAGCCGCTCGAAGCATTATCGGGCGTGGCGGATCGACGCACCAATCGGGCGCAGATCATTCCGCAATCAACGTTTGAAGCACGTTGACGCTCCCATTCCAGCCGCATACGATCCGCCGGACATTGTTTTTGGAGGCTTTGCCTCCACCGAGGAGACGAATGCGCAACTTTGACCCGAACCAAATGGACCCGCAGCTGCTGAGCCGGGCGGGGAAATATCTGGCGTCGAATCCCGTGCCGGTGTCGATGCCTGTCGCGATGCCGGGATCGCCCAGCGGCTACAACCGCTATCGCGAGATGACGCTGGAGGAAATGCTACTGGAAAACCGGGTGCTATTCCTGGTCGGGGAGATCAATCACGTCAGCGCCAGCCGCATCATGATGCAGATGCTCTATCTCCAGAGCGTCAAACGGGATCAGGACATCAACCTATACATCAACAGCCCCGGCGGGGTTGTGGACGATACGCTGGCGATCTATGACATCATGAAGTTCCTGACCTGTGACGTGGCGACGTACTGCATCGGCCGTGCCGAGAGCGGGGGGGCATCGGCTTCATGGCGGGTAAAAAGAGCAAGCGATTCATCCTGCCCAACGCGAAGGTGATGATTCATCAGCCGTTCGGCGGTGTTTACGGGCAGGCCGCGGACATCCAGATTCAGGCGGATGAGATCCTCAAGACCAAGGAGACGCTGATCGCGATCATGTCGCGATGCACGGGCCAGCCGTTGGATCGGATTCGTGAAGACAGCGAGCGTGACCGGTTCTTCGACGCGCAGCAAGCGGTGAAGTACGGAATTTGTGATGAGGTTCTAGGCGAGGATTCGCTGGCCGCAATCACCGCCAGCGATGCGAACAAGGCCAAATAATCGCGGCAACTGAAGCAGGGCGATGGCGATTCAGGGTCATGGCGATTGTTGAGATGCTATTCCAGTCGATCGATCATCCGGCCATCAGTTGCAAAGACGTGGAACGTCAAGCGGCGTGGTATTGCGAGCATCTTGGAATGCGGCGCTTCATCAGCGACGGCAAGACGCCCCCGACGGTATTGGTCGGATATGGGGAGTCGCTGAGCCGGGGCGTGATGATCGAACTGATGCCCGCGAGGGATGCGGGAACAGCGCCCGAGGCGCAGGCGCGTTTTCAGCCGGGGCTGCGGCATCTGGCGCTGCGCGTCGGAAATTTTGAGGAGGCTTACAAGAAGCTTCGCGCGGCGGGAGTGAAATTTTTATTCGAGCCGGCACAGGCGGTCGGAGGCGGTCAAATCGTCTCGTTCCGCGACCCGGAAGGCAATGAATTGCAGATTGTGGAGCGAGAATGAGCGAAAACACACTGATTCCCATCGTCATTGAAAAAAGCGGCCGTGGCGAGCGGGCTTACGATATCTACTCGCGGCTGCTGAAGGATCGGATCATCATCCTGGGTGGGCCGGTGACGGATGAATCGGCCAATACGATCATCGCGCAGCTTTTGTTCTTGTCCAACGACGATCCCAAGCAGGACATTCAGTTTTATATCAACTCGCCTGGCGGCAGCGTCTCAGCGGGGTTCGGGATCATCGATACGATGAAGTTTCTCCGATGCGATGTCGCGACGACGTGCATCGGCATGGCGGCCAGCATGGGCGCTTGCCTGCTGGCGGCGGGTAAGGGAAAGCGAGCTGTTCTAGCCAACAGCCAGGTCATGCTGCATCAGCCGCTCTTGGGCGGAATGCTCCAGGGTTCGGCGACGGACCTGGGCATCGAAGCGCAGCACATGCTTCGGCTGCGCGATCGGCTGTATAAGCTGATGGGCGTGTATACAGGCAAGACGGCCGAGCAGATTCACCGGGATTTTGACCGGAACAAGTGGTTGTTCGCGGAGGAGGCGGTGGAATACGGATGTGCCGACCGTGTGCTGGACCGCGCGCCCGAGCTAGTTGCCCGCGCGACGGAAGATAACGGCGACGATGACGACAAAGCCTAAAGCGACCGGGCCGATGGGGGGACGCAGGGCCTCCGGCCAGCGCTGGGCGGCGCGCGCGCTGCTGGGCACGCTCGCGGGGGCGCTGGTAATGGCCAGCGGATGCAGTGGGCCCAGCCAGGCGAATATCGAACTCCGCAAGCAAAATCAGGATTTGCAGGACAAGATCACGCAGCTCGATCGGCAGCACCAGGCCGATCTGGGAACGATTCTGGGACTGGAAGCCAACACGAAAACCGAGCTGACATTGCCTCAGCATCAGCTCGATGAACTGTTTACGGCCGCTGGATTGCAGTTTGGTTCAGGAACCGGCGGATCCAACCCAGACCCCAGCAAGCCGGCGGACACGATGCTGAAGGTGCACGTGGTACCGACCGATGTCGACGGCGATCCGATCAAAGCCGCCGGAACATTTCGTATCGAGCTCTTCGACCTTGCCTTGCAACAGGGCAATCGAATCGGGCAGTGGGATTTCGATCTGGCGGCATCCAAAGCGCATTGGTACGCGCACGCGTTTTTGTATACCTACGTGTTTGATTGCCCCTGGCAGGCGCAGCCCACGCACAGCGATCTGGAAGTTCGTGTCACGTTTACCGATGCGCTGACACATCGCGTGATCGTGGGCAAACGCGACGTGAAGGTGCAGTTGCCTCCGCAAATCCAGAATTCCACGGCACATGCGAATCCGTAAAACGGTCCAATCGGCGCTGGTTGTAATGGGCCTGCTATTTGCGGCGGGCGGCGCGGCGCCGGATGCAAAATTTTTCGATCCTGGAGCCGATTTTTCTTCCAAGGCAAATCCTGACGGCGTTTGGGAATACGGATATTCGGCCAAGCCGAGGCTTGACGCGGATCAGTTCCAATTGGATCAGTTCGCCGATGCGTCGGACCCGGTCGCTTTTTGGCATCCCGGCAAAGATCCGGTCGGGTATTACCCTTACGTTGCCTTCAACACGACCAGAGCGGCGCGGGCCGATCGGACCAAAAGCTCGGCGGCCCGTCCGGGCAAAACTGCCCTTGAGAACGCACAACGGAGGGC
>CAZCKE010000362.1:0-4571 GCA_964499005.1 uncultured Tepidisphaeraceae bacterium | reverse complement strand
GAAATGTGGCGTGAAGGCGAGGACCGCGTCGCCAGGATCGAGCAAAGCCTCGCAAAAAAACTGCTCGAAGACCTTGGCGCCTGGACCCACGACCACGTTTTCCGGTCCAATGACGACGCCGAATTCTTTGCAGTAGTTTCGTGCGATGGCTTCGCGAAACTCGGGCAGACCCACCGACGCACAGTAATGGGTCGCGCCGTTCTGGATCGCTTCAAGGCCCAAAGCGTATTCGCGGCGGCCGATGGCGGAAGCGCCAAACTTGATGATCGGCTGGGCACGCTGATCGTTGAGGCCCAGGAACGTGGTGATGCTCACGAACTGATTGAGCACCTTTTGATCGCTGTATTCGATGGCTTCGAGGCTTTGAAGCATGTGGCGGTGGGCCTTGCGAAGATCGAGCATCGCGTGAGCGTGATGGGCCAGGAATTTCTCGGCGCTGTTGGATGAATCCTGATAGACCTCGAGCTGCTCCGGCTCGATCATTTCACCGCGATTAATACGATCTACGAGTTCGATCAGCGAGGCCATGCCTTACTCCCTTCTGGCTCGATGTGGGTCATCCGTAATGTGGAAAGCATTATGGCAAGTGCCGGGAGTCAATGTCAAATCTGGAGGCAAATTCTGCGCGGATTGTCGATGGTTTTTTGTTCTTTTCTTTGTTGTTGGTCTGCCCGCTTCAATCCGAGGCTTGAGGATCGAACTGCTCTTGAGGCCAGCGCATACCGGGAATCATGCCGGCCACGCGCCCGCGCGATAACGGCGGCGACTTACGCGGGATCGGCAGCGATTTGCCCATGAGCGCGTCACGGACTTGGGACAGGAAGCGATCCGTCGTCAGGCCGCCGGGCCGGATCAGTGGGATACCCAACAGATCGAACGCGTGAGCGGCGCCAGCCGGCCAGGGATGAATCAATGCCCCCACGCCGGCGGCAGCCACTTCCTCGGCCCCTTGCGGAGTCTCCAATGCCAAATCCTGGAATTCGGGGATCAGATCCCAACCTCGCCCCCCTACCGCGACGGGCAGGCCGGCCTTGGCCAGCAGCCGCGCCAAGCCCTGGTGAAATGCGGGCAATATCAGCTTTTCCAGAAACATCGGTGCGTCAAATCCCTCCCGCGAAATCTTCAGGCCCTTCATTCGGCTCACAAGATATTGGCCCGGGTCTGATCCCACGGCCAGCGGATCGCTTGCCAGTTCTTCGGCGATCAACTTCCACAAAATGGCGTGACTCGAGTAATCCTTGACCCGCTGGGGCGGCTCCAGAGGAATCGTTTCGACCAAGAGACCGATACAGCCTGCTTGTCCTGAAACAGGGGCCATTCGGCAGATCGTCGGCCAGGAGGCAAGTCCGATCCGCTCCGCCGGCCAACCGGCCGCCCGCGCGGCTGACATCCATCGCTCGTCCGCCAGCAGGATTCCATCCGCCGATGAGCCCGCCTGTGGAGGCGCGATCCTTCCATGCGTAACCCAAGTAACCCAGGCAACGCGGTCAGCGACGATTCCCGGCAAATCGGCCCGGAACATATCCGCCGTGACGATTGCGTCCGCCTCAGCGGCCGCCGACGCCACCGCCATGGGTGAAGCAAACTGCGGTTGATCGGGGTCCAGGAGGAAGAAGGGATCGGAATCGGACCGCTTGCCGCTTAGAAGCCCCGCGGAAAGGCCAACTCCGGCCAAGTCGGAAAACGAAATCCGGATCGCGCGACGACTAGGACGCGATGGGTCGATGTCACCCTACGATCTCTGGCAGCGCGGAGGCGGGAAATCCGCTCGCTGCGCCAACCCGTTTCCGCGGCAATGACCGGCTCGGCTTCGGCGGAGTATCTCGCCAATTGAATGTCATCCAGAATCGCCACCCGGACAAACTGCTGAGGCATCGGCAACCCCGTATGCTCGCGAAACACTTGCCCCAATTGTGCGGCCCAATCCCAACCGGCCGCGAACATCAACCGCCCCGCTCGCATCTCCTGCGAAAAATCGTCGCAGCGGAGGAGGATGGCCAGCCCCATCAGATCAGGGATCACGGCGACAATCGCCCGGGTCGGCTGAATTCTTTCAAAGCAGGCCCGTAACTGGCCGGCGTGAGTGGGATTGAGAAAACACCCGACAATCCCGGCCAGTTCCAGCTTCTTGAGCATTTCCCGGCCGGCGACCAGGGGCACAGAGCAACCGGCCCACCACCCACCTGCATCGCGCCCTGTTAAATAGCCTTCCCGCCCAAAGACCCATTCCACGGCAGGCGTAATTGCCTCGAGCTTTTGGGCCAACTCCGGTTGATATGTTGCCAACCCTGCCCGGTTGGATAGCCAATGGGCTGCGGCAAGCCGGTCGGCCTTGGTTTCGGGGGGGTCGCGCAACTTCAACTCGAATGAGGAGATAGACCCGAGAGTGATTGCCGGGAAGTCCATAAGCTGTTGAATATTATCGGACATTCTTTGTCTCTGGATTGAGGCGTCTTTGCCGGGATTTCACCCGGAAGGGGTTCAGAGCTAAACTCTTGTGCAATGCGTTTCACCAAAATGCACGGTTTGGGCAACGATTACATCTACGTCAACGGCTTCGCCGAGACGCTGGCCGATCCTGCGCAAACAGCTCGGGCCATTTCCGATCGCCATCGGGGCGTTGGCAGCGATGGGTTGATCCTGGTCCTTCCTTCCGACAAAGCGGATGTGCGGATGCGCATGTTTAATGCCGACGGGTCAGAAGCGGAGATGTGCGGCAACGGCATCCGCTGCGTCGCCAAATTCGCGTACGAACGAAACCTCGCGCAAAAAAACCCGATGCGCATCGAAACCGGCAACGGCGTCCTGTCACTGGATTTGAAAATCGATAGCGGAAAGGTTCATGATGCCACCGTCAACATGGGCGAACCGATCCTGGACCTGCCCAAAATTCCCGTGAACATCGAGGGCCTGCGGCCGGGAAAACTACCAAATGAATTTCGCCTCGATCTGTGGAACGCCCTGTTCGTCTCCATGGGAAACCCCCACGCCGTGATGTTCATCGAGAACGTGGCGGCGGTCGATCTGCCCAATCTGGGCCCCAAGGTCGAGAACCACTCGGCGTTTCCCAAGCGCATCAACGCTCATTGGGTGCAGGTCCAATCGCGCGGCGAAGTGACCATGCGCACCTGGGAACGTGGAAGCGGGATTACGATGGCCTGCGGCACCGGGGCGTGCGCGGTTTGCGTGGCGGGCATGCTCACCGGTCGCACCGACCGCAAAATTCTCGCGCATCTTCCCGGCGGCGACCTGATCCTCGAATGGCGCGAGGCGGACAATTGTGTCTATATGACCGGGCCGGCCACCGAAGTCTTTAGTGGTGAATGGCCGGATCTGCAATAGGCTTGGGAAACGGTTACAATTCACATCCGCTCATGTCCAAAGTCGATCCACAAAAGCAACTCTGGATAAATGGCCTGGCCGGCAGCTTCATGGCCGGATTGATTCTTGGAATAGTCGTTCTCATACCCAGCAGGCTCTTGTTCGATTTTCCACCCTGGCCAAAAAGGCACGATCAAGAAGGTTTACTTGGCATGCTCATTTTTGTCCTTTCATGGGCAGTGGGTTCTGCCGTGGCTTACATTCTTCTCGCCCGGCGACATCCCGGCACCGTGAGGTTCGGCCTCATCATGATCCAAGTCGTTTCAATTCTGCTGCTAATCACGGGCATCGTGATGGGTGTGGTTACTTTAATGCAACGAGCAAACCGCTAGGAGATTCGAGAGTCCAGCCGCATCACGCCGCCCTCTCGTTGGTTCCGACCAGTGCTCCCTGAGCCAAAATATGGCCCAACATCGCTTTGACGAATTCCTCCTTGTCGGGAAACTCACTCGTCAATGGGATAGGCTGATCAAGGGCGAAGAACTGAAAGTGATAATGATGCACACCGTAGCCGAGGGGAGACCTGGCTCAGCAAACGAGGTCCATCGTTCTCTTTCACGGCATCCAATACGCAAGAATCAAAACCAGGCAGAGAAATCAAGCCTTAAAACCCTCTTCGCTTGACAGTGGCTCGCAGGCGGATAGATTCCAAGGCAGTTAAGTTTCGGGGCCATAGTGAAATGGGATCACGCGACCATGGCATGGTTGAATTTGGGGTTCAAATCCCCATGGCTCCATTCGACTCGCTGCGCTCGCTCATGGCAGGCCAGCGTTCAGAATAACATTGCCTCCGACGGGCAGGAACCTTTCACAAGAAAAATAGCAGCGAGTCGAATGCCCTGAGTAAGCCAAGCGCATCGAAGGGCCTTTCCACATGTCCGCATCTGCGTCAGCAGATTCATTTTTCGTCTACATCCTTCGCCGTGCCGATGGTAGTCTTTATGTCGGCCATACTTCAAACTTGCAACAACGAGTGAAGCCGATTTTCCCTTCGAGCTTCCGAAGTCTACGCTTCGAAGATGCAGCCTCATCCGCGGCGCGCCGCCTCGATCACGGCAATGTCGATCTTTTTCATCGTCATCATCGCATCGAACGCGCGTTTGGCGGCGGCGCGATCGGGATCGGTGACGGCTTTGGTCAGGGCGATCGGCGTAATCTGCCAGGACAATCCCCATTTATCCTTGCACCAG
>CAZCKE010000361.1:0-4607 GCA_964499005.1 uncultured Tepidisphaeraceae bacterium | reverse complement strand
CGACCTCCGTGCCAAGCCCCCCAGGTTCCGCCTCCCCAGAAGCGGCGATTCGCTTTACCTGGAATAATCCCAATCCTTTAGTTCTGCCTTTGCGCCCGTTCCTGCTCAATCCTTGTCAGGCTTCCCGTCGCAAATCCCGCCACTTCCGTATTGGATGATTTCGCCAATGCCTTTAAATCATCCACATAATTCTCCATCCCCAATCCCAAGATTGCGAAATAGCGGACCTCATCGTCCGAATCGTGATAGAGCTTCAGTAAGATCTCCCGCGCCCGCGGATCTGAACCACGGAGATTCATCGCCAGCTGCAATCGAACCGCCTGATCTTTATCCTCTGCCATTCGCGAGAGGATCGGTAATACCTTCCCCGCATCCACGTCATAAATGCTTGCCAGCCCTTCGACTGCTATGGCGCGATGGAATTCCGATCCAGCCAATTCAATCAGGCTGTCGATGACTTCTTCATCAAAATTACAGTGATACATCGGCGCCATGTTATGGTTGAAAGCGATGAAACCAGCGGCTCGAGATCGAACCTCCTCGTTCCCGTTACCAAGCAGCCGCACCAACTGGCTGCTCATGCGCTTCGAATACACATCCGTCGGAGACGCGCGGATGAGAAACATGATGTTTTCCGGCGATGTCTCGCTTTCCACCAGCGAATCGATAAGTCCCCGCTCCGTCGGAAACACTTCGAGCGTTTGCTCGGCGTCATGCCGCAACTGCTCGTCGTTGGACTTCGCGAAATCTCGCACCATCGGCACCAAGGCCATAAGCTGAGGGTCGCGCGGTTCACTCGAAGGCGCGGCGAGATACATGGTTTCAACCGTCCGAATCGCCCACCCGTTCAGAAAAGCATCGTTTACGCTCAAACCCTCTTTCACGAGCGCGGCATCCACCGGTACCTTTGCGATCGCTCCCTTCGCCCGTTTTGCCGCCGCATCCACATCCGGGTGATTCTGTAAGTATTCGTACATGTTACCGTCAACCCCGGACCCCATCTGGGCGTTGTAAAGCTGTGAAAACCGCAGGAGCTTCCCATATGCTCTCAGCCGTGACGCAGGATCATCCAGTTGATTGATCGTGGCATCGACCTGTCCGGCTTGAAGATCGCCCTCCCGCACCGGCGGGGCCCAATGAGCCGTATCCGCGGCCCCGGCCCCCGCCGCAGCCAATAGCAAAATCAACCAATAGCGCATCGGTTTCATCGCGAAGCCTCCAGCCGTTGTCTTCCTTGGACTCGCCGGCCCCGCGAAAGTTCCCTCTCAAAGCCCCAATCGCTTTCGCCGAAAATGTTCGTCCCCGCGCCCCTCGATGCGCGCCACTTGCGAATCCGGTAAGAACACCGGTCCGCCATGCAGCGCTGCCCGATTGAAAATCTCCGCCCCCTTCACCGCCATCCGCGTCGCGGTCCTGACTCCATCCGCGCTGCCGCTGATCGCTATCAACCCATGGTTCGCCAGCAGAATGATCCGCGGCAATTCACCCCTTCGCTTTGAAAACTCCTCCACTTCATCTCGAATCGCCCGCGCCAATGGCACGCCCGGATCGACGTATGGCACCCATGCGCTCTCCCGCCCGCAACAGACAATTTCATCCGGAAACATCCGCCTCTTCGCAAAATCCGCCCCGCGCGGCGAGCAAAGAATCCCATTGACGGCCACCGGATGCGTGTGCCCTACCCACTGCACCCCCTCCAGGCTCAGCAAATACGCATGAAACACCGCCTCCGTGCTTGGCTTGCGCGCCTCGACCGACACCCGGCTCGCCAGCAGCGTGTCTTCAATTTCACCATCACTCGGATTCTTTTTCTCAAGCAACTCCAGGAGCGGCTCAAACCGGCATTCCGTCACTTCCCCGGGTGCAAGCGTCGAAAGGCTCGATCCGCTCGCCTTCACGAGAAACGTCCCGCCGCCTGTCCGGCAGGACGTGTTGCCTTCACCCAGGATTGCCAAATTGCGATCTTCGCGACCCAAATCGCGGGACAACTCAATTAATTTTTCAAGTTCATTGCTCATATGCATCCCGCATCCCGTGACCTTTTTTACGCTCTGGCGCCTTTAAAACGAACACGCCCATAATAATGCCGCTGAAGCGGCTCGTCGATTGCCCCCGCGAATTCTCCCGGCTCATTCCAATAATACTGCGGTCTACCCTCGCGCTAATCCGCCCCGTTAATCATTCCGATTACTATAACGCCTACATATGTGACAATCGTTGAAGGCATTGCATACGTTACAAGAGGATTTCTATGCACGTCGGGAATGCTTTAAGACTCGGGTCGGGAACGATTATTTTGATGCTCACGGCGGTGAATTCCGGCATCGCGGCGCAAACCGCCGCGAGTCAGCCCAGTTCACGTCCTTCCCCGTCGATCACGGGCCCGATCCCGGAGGATCATCACTCCCAGGGAGCCGAGGCCTCCGGCAACGACCTCAGCGCGTTGAGCCTGGAAGACCTGATGAACGTCGAGGTCACCAGCGTCTCCAAACAAAAGCAGCGCATTGCCGATGCCCCGGCCGCGATTTCCGTCATCAGTCAGGAAGACATCGATCGATCCGGAATGACGACCATCCCCGACCTGCTTCGCCTCGCGCCGGGCATGGACGTCGGCAAACTCGATGACAACAAGTGGGCCGTGGGCTCTCGAGGATTCACTGGCTTCTTCAGCACAAAACTGCTGGTCCTGATGGATGGTCGTTCCGTGTATACACCCCAGTTCGCAGGCGTCTATTGGAACGCCCAGGATTACATCCTCCAGGATCTGGACCGCATCGAAGTCATCCGTGGGCCCGGCGCCACGATCTGGGGAAGCAATGCCGTCGATGGCGTCGTCAATGTCACCAGCAAGTCCGCCGATCAAACCCAGGGCTGGCTGATCAGCAGCCTCGGGGGTTCTCAGGAACAGGATGGCTCGATTCGTTATGGCGGCAAGCTCGACGACTCGACGTTCTATCGCGCCTACATTAAGTACCGCAATTTCGATGACTCGGACACCTCGACCGGCCAAGCCGCGTTTGATAAATGGGATTCGTTGCAAAGCGGATTCCGCATCGACCGTCATTCCAATCCCGACGACACCCTCACGTTCCAAGGCGATGCCTACATCCAGCATCTCGCTCAAACCGACAACTGGGTTAATCTGACGCCGCCTTTCCAAACCAATGTGCCCGACGACGCCCATGCCAATGGAGCCAATGTGTTGGCACGCTGGACTCACGTCATATCCGACACGTCCAATTTTTCAGTTCAGACGTATTATGATCGCCTGCATCACGACGACATGACTCTGGATTACACCCAGGACACTGGAGACATCGAGTTCCAACACAATTTCGCCCTGGGCAGCCGACAGGAACTCATCTGGGGCGGCGGTTACCGGTTCTATAGCAGCCGAACGATCGGCAGTTCGCAGATCGTATTTGATCCCGCCGACCGCGATCTCCAGTTGGCAACCGCTTTTATTCAGGACGATGTCGCCATCGTGCCGGACCGATTGCACTTCTTCATAGGCACCAAATTGGAATACAACAGCTATACCAACCTGGAGGTCGAGCCCAGCGCTCGCCTGCTCTGGACGCCCAACTCGCACAACACCCTCTGGGGCGCGATCTCCCGCGCGACGCGAACGCCTGCCCGCTTCGAGGAGGACAGCCAGATTCGGTTCGCGGCATTCCCCGCCGGGCCAAATACCGCCCTGCTTGAAGCCACCAACAATCCCGATTTAAATTCTGAAGAATTACTCGCCTATGAGCTGGGCTACCGCTTCGAGCCCACCAAATCATTTTCACTCGACATTGCCGGATTCTACAATCAATACAGCAACCTCATCGTCAATGTGACCCAGACTCCGTTCTTCGATCCAACCCCTCCGGCTCACCTAGTCATTCCCGACGCACTGGGCAATTTCGACCGCGCCCGCACCTACGGGGCGGAAGTCGAAGCGACCTGGCGGCCAACCGACAACTGGAAGCTGATCGGATCCTATTCCTGGCTCGACGGCCACCAAACCGATTTCCTCGGCCAACAGCGAAAACTGGACACCAACAGCCCCGTCAATCAATTCCAAATCCGTTCCTATCTGGATATCACGCCACATGTCCAATTCAACACCGCCCTCTACTACGCCGGCTCACATAATCTCGGCGGTGTCCCCGCTTATACGCGCGTTGATGCGAATATCGCTTGGCATCCACAGGACCGGCTCGAACTGATGGTTGGCGTCCAGAATGCGTTCGATAACAGCCACCCCGAATCGGACATCGCCACTTTCGTCGTTCCAACCGAAACAGAGCGGATGTACTTCGTCCGCGCGAGTTACGGTTTCTAACCCGGCTATCGCCCCAATATTTGGCGCGCCTTCACGCGGCGCCGCACACATTCACTTCTAACCCCAATTCCGCCATCGCCCACGCTTTGGCCAGCATTGCCCTCTGCGCCTCCTTCGCGCTCGGCGCGTACGCCACTTGAATGTGGTTGGCCAAATGCCGCGCCATCATCTGATCGCGTGAGACCCCCTTCAGCACCGCGTGCATGATCGGCCACACCGGCGTCGTCTGATCCAATCGATCCTTCGTCTCGGGCTCCGGCAACCCCACTGCCTCTCC
>CAZCKE010000360.1:0-4635 GCA_964499005.1 uncultured Tepidisphaeraceae bacterium | reverse complement strand
CCCCAAACTGCCAACGCGCCACCCACACCAGCACACGCCCGCCCGGGAGCCTGCGCAGCTCACACCGCACCAGATACGCTGCCGCGCCGATCATCACGACCCGCATAACAAACGCGCCGATCAGCCCGTACGACAACGCCCGCATCCGCAGCCGATGCTCCAGCCGGTTTGCCAGCACGCCGAGCACCAGTGCGTTATCCAGCGACAGGAGCCCTTCCAGCACGACCAGCATCGCGATCGTCGCAAAATCTTCGGGAGAAAATGTTTGGCCGAACATTCAGGTACCGAAAATTCGGTCCCCCGCATCCCCCAAGCCCGGCAGAATGTATCCGTGCTCATTGAGTTGCCGATCCACCGCCGCGCAGTAGATCGGCACTTCCGGATGTTGCCCATGCAATGCCTGAATCCCCTCAGGCGCCGCCACCAGGCAAACGAATTTCATGCTCGCCACTCCGGCTTTCTTCAAAAACGCCACCGCCGACAACGCGCTGCCGCCCGTCGCCAGCATCGGGTCGATCAGCAGCACCTCCGTCCCGGCAATATCCGGCGGCAGCTTCTGGTAATACGACACAGGCTCCAATGTCTTTTCATCCCGATAAACACCCAGATGCCCCATCCGCGCCTCCGGCAGCATCCGCAGCACCCCCTCGGCCATTCCCAATCCCGCCCGCAGGATCGGCACCAGCGTCACTCGCCTCGACAGCACTTTTCCCGTCGTCCGTTCCATCGGCGTCTGCACCGGCCGCAAATTCGTCGGCCAATCCCGCGTCACCTCATACACCATCAGCGACGCGATCTCCTCCAGCAGCGCCCTGAACTTGCGGTGATCCGACGTAAAATCCCGCAGCTCCGTCAGCTTGGTTTGCACAACCGGGTGATCGATCAGATTGACATTCGCGCTCGCCACGCCGCCAAGGGTAAAGACAAACTCCCGCGGCGTAAATGGCTATGATGTGTTCCTATTGACAAAAAGACTCGAAATCAAAATCTACTTCAACATCCCCGCCTTCTTCGCATATGGAAAAATTCCCCCGGCCTCGATGATCGGCAGCGCATCCCCCAGCGGCAGCAATTTGTATCGCTCATTCTTGGTTTTATTGATGACCACGTTCTCATCGAGGCGCACTTCCAGCTCGTCCCCCGTGCGAACCTTGTCCACCAGCCACTCTTCGCTCTCGATGGGGATCAGATAGCCCCCGTTGACGCTGTTGCGGAAAAAAATCCGCGCGAAAAACTTGGCGATCACGCAATGGCACCCCGCCTCGGCGATCGCCAGGGGAGCATGTTCACGGCTCGATCCGCTCCCGAAATTCTTACCCCCGATGATGATCTTGTAATCGCTCGCGAACTCGTTCTCGCGCACGAAGCGGGTATTGCCGTCGGGCAGCCCGGCCTTGCCGTCCGGTACGCTGCTCATGGCATACATGCCGAAGTATTTTCGTTCCTCGGGGATTGAGGGATTAAATGAAAGATATTTCGCGGGAATGATCTGGTCGGTGTCGACGTTGTCGCCCAGAACGTACGCTTTGCCGGTGATGACGGATTGCATGCCCGAAAAGGATAAGGCACGCTAATTTCAATCGCAAATCCGGCCGCTACTCATTCAACTCGTCCAGCAAATGCTCGCTGGGAATCACGCGGAAGACTTCCTCCGTGCTGGTGACGCCCTGGGCGACCTTGAGCAGGGCGGAATGGCGGAATTCCAGCATTTTGTCGGCCAGTGCGGCCTGGCGGATTTCGCCGGTGGGGCGGCCGTCCGCGATCAGATCCCGGACTCGCCGCGTCACGCGCAAAATTTCAAACACGCCGGAGCGACCCGCATATCCCATCATCTGGCACGCGGCGCATCCCTTGGGGGCGTACAACATCTTTCCCTCTTCCGGCGAAAGCCAGGGCCGCACTTCGTCAAACGTGTGCGGCGCAAAGGAGAGATCGATCGTCGTCTTGCACTTTTCGCATAGGGTTCGCACCAGCCGTTGCGAGATGATCCCGCGCAGCGACGTCGAAAGAAAATGCGGATGCACGCCCAGCCCGCGCATCGATTGCACCGCGCCGGCGGCGATGGGGGCGTGAATCGTCGCGAACACCAGATGGCCGCTGTTGGCCGCGCGCACGGCCGTCTCCGCGGTCTCCGCGTCGCGCACTTCGCCGACCATGATGATGTCCGGCGATTGACGCAGCACGCTGCGCAGCAGGGAGGCGAAATTCAGCTCGATCTGCGGGTTCACCTGCGATTGCCGCAGCCCTTCGATCGAATATTCGATCGGGTCCTCGATGGTGTTGATCTTCTTGCGCCCATCGTTGAGGTGCATCAGCGACGCGTAGAGGGTCGCGGTTTTGCCCGAACCGGTCGGGCCCGTGATCAGGATCAATCCACTGGGATTTTCCAGCATCCCCAGCAACTCGTTCATCTGATCGCGATGCAATCCCAGGTCGGCGATCTTGTACAGGTGCGCGTCCCGCGTCAGCACGCGCAGGGCCAGGTCCTCGCCATGCAGCGTCGGGATCATGTTCACGCGCAGATCGACGCTGGACCCGTCGTCGGATTTATGAATCCAGCGTCCGTCCTGCGGGCGGCGTTTTTCCGCGACGTCCATCTGCGCCAGCGCTTTGACATGGGAGAGAAATTTCCTCCCCGCTTCGCCGGGCACGATGGAGATCGGATAGACGATGCCCAGATGCCGCACCGACACCTGCATCGACGTTTCACCGCTGTTGAAAAAGATGTCGCTCGCCGGGAGCATTACCGCATACCCGATCAGCTTGCCGATGGCCTGATCGACCGGGAGCTTGGAGACATCGATCATCGGCGTCTTTTGCCCTGTCATCGTCATTTCGTTTCTCCGTTGGAAGTGATGAATGCGGCCGCAAGCTTTTCGTCATCCTTGAGATTGAGAACGGTCCTCATTTTGAGCAGATCGAATACGTCACGCACGCGCGGCGGCGCCGAATGCAGGACAAGCTTGCCGCCGGCGGCTTTACTCTTGCGCTGGCTGTCAATCAGCCAGCCGATGGCCGACGAATCAATGAATGCCGTGCGTTCCAGGCTCAGCAGCACGTTATTGCTCGCCCAGGCGGCGCCCAGAACGGCTTCGAGCGGATTTTTTCCGCCATTTTCGAGAAAATCACGCGACGTGATTTCTCCTTCCGCCGCGAGCCGGACATAACCAGCCTTCTCGATGGACACCAGAGAGAGCTTCATCATCCACCTCAGACCCAGGTTGTTGGACAGGACGTCAGGGATTCAACAAAACACACGTGAACCGCAAAAACACAAGTGAGCCGCGGGACTCGCCATCTTCCGCGACGCGGCCTTTATACCCTGATGAATTGGGGCGTGCCAGTAAAAGATCAGTAGCAATCAGGAAAGAAGAGCGGCGTATGTCGCTTGCGACGATGGATTGATTCCAATGGTTCGCCAAACAACCCTGCCTCCGTTGATATTTTTACGCCGAAAGCAAAACAAGGGCGGGGTCGAGCGGAACGGAGAGTCAAATGTAAACGGTTTCCAGGAGCACGGACCTGATGACTTAATTTTCGTCACAAATCTATTTCAAACAAATCCCAAACATACAACAAAGAAGACACCGGCATTTCTGCACGGTGTCTTCCGGAGGGGAGAAAATGCGCCGTCAGCGCTATACCATATAAATTGCCTATTTTAGCATATCTGTCCCACCCTCAACTATCAAAATCAAACGTGATCGACTGCCCAATACAAACCCCATCGGCACCCCAATCTACCAATCTATAATCTTTTTCCGGCTTAATTGTCTAATTATTGCTGTTTCGGAGGGATTCAAGCCCCATTTCAGACTTCATTTTGAAGCTTTCGAACAGCCGATTCGATCTGGTTTGTAGTGGACTCTACCGCTTCCCGTACGGAGCCATTTTCCCTGAAATTCAGGCTCGGGCCGAACGTGATTTTTGCCCGACACGGCCGCAGCAGAGCTTCCACCATCTCCCGCCCGCGCTGCGTGCCATCGAGATAAGCCGGAAAGACTGGCGCGGCCGTGCGAAGAGCCATCCAGCCAATGCCCTGATGAAACGGCCCCATCTCAGGGGCCGTGGCGATTCGCCCTTCAGGGAAAATGCCGACAACATACCCCTCCTGGAGCGCGCGGATCGCCGCGCGCGTGGCTGCAAAGTCGCGGCCGCTGCGCTCCACCAGAATCACCCCGACCGTTTTGAAAAACCATTGCAGCGGCTTGGCGTCGAAATATTCCTTGGCCATCATCCATCGGATTCGCCGCCGGCAGACGGATTGGATCAGCGCGGGATCCAGGCTGCTGATGTGATTGCACACCAGGATGGCCGGCCCCCGCGCGGGAAGACGGCTGGGGCGGATGATTTTCACATCGTGGTAAATTCGCGAATACAGCACATCCAGCGCATGTAGCGCGGAAATCTTCAGCGTCTTCTCCCCCTCGTATGAATGGTTCTGCCCGCCAGCCACTTCAGGGAAATACAGTATGCATACGGAACGTGCAATCGGCTTAATCCAGGACGGCTGGGCGATAAACCCTACTCCATGGCAGGCCGCTGGGCCTTGCGTTACCATCAACCGCTCTCATGGATGAGGCCATTCCTGAAGGTTTTGAACTGGTAAATTGCCCCGGCTGCGGCGCCAGCGAC
>CAZCKE010000359.1:0-4646 GCA_964499005.1 uncultured Tepidisphaeraceae bacterium | reverse complement strand
GGATTGACGGCCGTTCATTGGGCATCGGTCGAATCTTCAGAGGTATCGGGGCGGTGAGCGGGAACCTGGTAGACGCCGTCGAGCCAACGGCCCAGATCGATCAACCGGCAGCGATCGCCGCAAAAGGGAAAGAAGCGATTGGGGGCTTGCGGATCTTCCCGATCTTTGACGGGTTTTTTGCAGATGGGGCAGGGGATGGAATCGGGTTCGCCAGACATGAAGCGGTGGTGAAAGCCGAGGTTATTTGGCCGGCTTGGAAGATTTGCCGGATGCGGGTTTCGAGGTGGTGGTCTCAGCGGATTTGGCTTTTTCCGCGGGCTTGGGGGATTCAGATGGTTTTTTGTTGTCACCCGAAGCGGCTGGCTTGGATTCGCCGGTGGCGGCGGTCGATCCGCTCTCGGATTTGGCGGCATTTTTGTAGGCTTCGCTGCGGTAGTCCGTGATGTAAAAACCACCGCCTTTGAAGATCAGGCCAGCTCCAGTGCCGATCTTCCGCTGAACTTTGTTTTTGCCGCAATGGGGGCATTTACGAATTGGCTTGGCCGTGATGGATTGGAATTTTTCAAATTCGAATCCGCAGGCGTCGCATTTGTATTCGTAGGTGGGCATGGGGATCGTCGCGGGGATTATTCCTGGGACTTGCTGACGGCGACCTGGGCGGGACGAAGGGTGCGGCCGTGCAGAGAATAGCCGTTTTGCAGCAGCATGGTCACGTGGTTGGGGTCGTATTTGTCGCTGACCTGTTGGATGAGGGCTTCCATGGTGGCTGGGTTGAATGGCTCGCCGGGCTGGGGGGTGATCACTTCCACAAACTGATCCTTAAGGACTTTCATCCACTGATCATGAACGATCTGCATCCCCTTGAGGATGATGGCGGGATCGGCCTTGCCAGCATCGGTGGCGAGCGCGCGCTCAAAATTATCGATGACGGGCAGAAGACTTTTGATCAAGGCGCTGTTGGCGTAGGCGAGGGCCTGCTCCTTGTCGGATTCGAGGCGACGACGGGCGTTTTGGAACTCAGCCGTCGTCCGCGCCAAGCGCTCGAAGAGGCTGTCGCGCTCCTGCTGGAGAGCATCGCGATCTTTCTGGATCGCATCCCGGGCCTGGTCGGCGTCGTCTGCCGGCTGGTTGGAATCCTGGTCGGATGTGGGTTGCACTTTCATGGTATTCCCGTCTTTCATTTTGCGTTTGAACCAGTTCAGTGATCCTCCCCGGCGATCAAATCTTTAATCTTATCGAAAAATCCTTTGCGTTCCTGGGTGATACGGCCCTGCTCGCTGGCGGAAAACTCGCGGAGAAGCTGTTTTTGCTTATCGTTGAGCTTTTTGGGGACCTCAATGACAATCTGCACGAGCTGGTCCCCCTGGCGATAGGAGCGGACATCGGGCAAGCCCTTGCCTTTGAGTTTAAATACTTCGCCATGCTGGGTGCCGGCCGGAACCTCCAGGGAGTCGGTCCCTTTGAGAGTGGGGACTTCAATAGTGGCTCCCAAAGCGGCTTCGGCAAAGGTAATGGGAACCTGACATACCAGATCGTTGTGATGTCGCGTGAAGACCGGGTGTTCTTTGACGGCAATGTATACGTGGAGGTCGCCGGGGGCAGCGCCATTTTCGCCGGCTTCGCCTTCACCGGTCACGCGGACGGCCTGCCCATCATGGACGCCAGCGGGGATTTTGACCTTGACGGTGCGACGGCGGAGTTGGCGGCCGCTGCCGTTGCAGGCGGGGCAATGATCGCGGACGACGGAACCGCGCCCGCGGCAATTGGGGCAGGCCACGACCATACGGAACATTCCCCCAAAGCCTTGCTGGGCGACGCGGCCCTGTCCGCCGCATTGCAGGCAAACGACGGGCCCACTACCGGCTTTGGCGCCGCTGCCGGAGCATTGCTCGCAGCGATCTTGTCGCTCGAAATCGATGGTTTTCTCGCATCCGATCATGACTTCGGAAAGCGAGAGCTCGACGCGGGTTTCCAGATCGTACCCGCGTGACTGCTGGCGGGCTCTGCCGCGTCCCATGCCGCCGAGAGCGCCGCCGAAGATATCGTCGAACATCGAGAAGATGTCGGTGACATCCATGTGGCTGAAATCGTGCTGGCCTTTGACGCCATCATGCCCGAACTGGTCGTAGCGGCGTCGTTTGTCTTGGTCGCTTAGAACTTCGTAGGCTTCGGAACATTCCTTAAAGCGGATTTGGGCCTCGCCTTTATCACCGTCGGCGCGGTCGGGATGGTATTTCATGGCCAGTCGGCGTTAGGCGCGCTTGATCTCCTCGCCATCGGCAGTGCGGGTAACGCCAAGCACTTCGTAATAATCTCGCCGGGTAGTGGCCATAGGTCGTTTAATTCATTGCATCTGGCTTACGGTCGTTCAATTTCACTATTGTCGTCTAACTATTGCATTTCACTAGATTTTAGGACCAAAAACACGAGTCGGAAACGGCTTGGAACAGGGGTCAGGGTGAAAATTGCTCCATATTTTTCCGCAATCGATCCAAAGCCTTAATGTGCTCATCAGGAATCCGGCCGTGCCTGTCGGGCGGAACATTGAGGAGCAGATTGGCGTTTCGCGATTGACATAGCAGCCGCATTCCCAGCAAATCGGCATCGGGCCGAGGCGAATCATCCTCGAATCGGAACCAGAGATATCCGATGGTGTCGCAGACTTCGCCGGGGATGTAGTAATCGCGCGGCGCTTCGTGCGTTTCGGAGATCTTGTGCCATGGCTTGTAGCCCCGCTCGCTGTGAGGCAGATCGCGCTCGATGGCCATGAGATCGGTCGGCCACGCGTAATCGTACTTGAGCTTCGCGCCGTCGCCAAAACCGCTATTCATCATGATCAGGGCATCGGGGGCCAACGTTGCGATTTGCTGGTACTGCTGGCGTCGGCCATCGAAACCCAGCACGCCGGGGATGTCGATCCAGACTTCGCCCCAGGGGCCGTATTGGGTGATCAGCTCCTCGGTCTGATTGAATTGGAAATCACGGTAGGCGGGCGTGGTGAAAGCATCGGTCCATCGCGTGAAAGTCGGGGTGATCGATCCGAAGGTGTGATGGTTGTCCCATGAGCAATAGTAAAAGCCGCGCATGAGGCCGTGCTTGTCGCAGGCTTTGGCGAATTTTTCGACGACATCGGTTTTATTGCGGCTGGCGCCAACGTGATAATCCGTGTGTTTGCTGGGCCAGAGGCAATGGCCGGCGACGTGTTTGGCCGTGAGAACGGCGTATTTCATGCCCGCGTCGCGAGCGACTTTGACCCATTGGTCGACATCGAGCTTGTCGGGGGCATAGTGAGTGGAGGGTTTATTCCCCTTGCTGAGTTCATCGCCGTCGTAGGTGCTCATGCCGAAGTGGATGAACATTCCGTATCGGAGCGATTCCCAGGCTCGCAGAGCATCAAGAGGGAGACGCTGGACGCCGTTCTGCAGTACAGCCACAAGCACCCTTTTAACGCGCGATCTTCAAAAACTCCGCGGCAGTTAAACCCGCTTCGCGGATCAGACTTCGCAATGTGCCGCGCGCAACTTCACGATGATTTGGCACTGACAGCGTCACTATCTCACCAGGCTTGACCATGATGATGTGGCTCCCTTTCTGTCGGACCACCTCCCAGCCAAACTTCTGAAAAACGCGCACAACCTGACGACCGCTTAGCACTGGAATCGAAGAGGCCATCAGACAGCCACCTTAACTTGTCGGGTCTCAACGGTTAAAGGCAATCCTCTCTCCGCCCGAACTTCGAGGCAAACTTTAATCGCCTTCTGGATGTTCTTCATCGCCTCGGCTTTAGTGCGCCCCTGGCTTACACATCCTGGAATCGCCGGGCATTGACTTATCCAGACGCCATCCTCATCACGATCGATTGTTACGGAGAATTGCATACATGACTCCAATTTTGAAAGCTCCATTCAATGCCGCAGAAGCTAGCGAGTCAAATGTGCTGAACCACTGTTATACCGTTTCGAGCTTAAGATGCGGATTCAGCCGTTCATCCACTTCGTTACCCAAGGCAAGAAGAAAACGGTGCGGCCCTTCTTGTTTTTTGAGAAGGTTCAAGAGTTGTTCCTTCTCTTTTTCGTCGAGCGGCCTTCCGAGCTTTTCTAACGGTTTCATCTGCATATCAAGCAACAAATATTGCCAGCCCTGGTTAAAAACCTCCTTTATCCAGAGCACCGCGCCATCAGGAAATAGAAACCGACAATTAAAGGCATGATCGACAAACTCGCCCCAAGCTTTAACCTTGCTGTCAGGTATCAACACCGAAGCTCCAAGGTTGAAAATCGCGTTTTTGGCCCGAAGTCGCTTATCAAATAGTTCAAACTGAAATTTCTGCTTTGCCAGATTCCACTGCGCACGCGCCGTGGTCCATTGAGCTACAGACACAATTACAGCGCACACGGCGACGAAAACGCTAGTGATGCTCAAAATGACTTGCATGTATGCTGGCATGGACGCTCACTATGCAACCAGCAAAATCCGCCAAATGGTAAACCATTAGACGATCGCGCCCGAAACGGCTGTATTCTCCTCGCCTTTCTTCTCCTTCAACTCGGTGATCAGGACATCCGTCGTCAGGGCCAAGCCACTAACGCTGGCGGCGTTCTGCAGCGCGGTGCGCGAGACCTTGGTCGGATCGATGATGCCGGCCT
>CAZCKE010000358.1:0-4674 GCA_964499005.1 uncultured Tepidisphaeraceae bacterium | reverse complement strand
CCCCGGCCACGGTTCCCCGCCGCCTCCACCAATCCTCTCCCGGTTCCCCCCCAACCGATCCTCGATCTCGGCCGACTCGAGCAACTCTCCTACGAAATCCTCCTCGAACTCCGCGACCCCCAGCGCACCCCCAAACGCTTCTCCATCTCCCGTCTCCTCGCCGGGCTGATTCAGGCTCTCTCCCTGGCCGCCTTCGCCCTCGCCGCCACCGCCTGGTATTTCCACCGCCCCACCAGCGACATCATTCTCGTCGCAGCCGCCGCCGTCTTCCTCCAAACCCTCACCGCATCTCTATTGCTAATGGGCCGCGACCGCTGAGAAATCTCCCCACCTCGCTCTGCTCTCTCCACATCTCCCCCTTTTTGACCCCAAGCTTTTACTCTCGATAACTGCACAACATTTCTTAATCTTTCTCAGAGCCGAGCGGCTTCGCCGTCGCCTCAAATCTTCCTTGTGCAATCGCCACCGCTCTAAAACCATCGTCAGGCGACTCCGCGACACTGGGATTGCTTTGTCCATTTCGCGCTCCTAGTCCGAAAAATTAACCATGATGCACCCAGTGGCCAGCTTCGCGCGCGCCACAATGTCTTCGGTTGCTAGCGGTGTAGCCGTGTTTTGCGCCACAGGCAGCGTGATATGACATTTGCCCAGGAATTTGCGCACATGCCCAGCGCTAATTCCGATGCTGTAACTTTCCTGAAACCTATCCGAATAAGTCTTAGCAGCCACAATTGCCATGACATTGCCGAATTTGTCTGCGATGGGGCCACCGCTATTACCTCCGTTTGTCTTCGCGTCGAAGACGACATCACGGCCCTCACCTGCATCCTCGGTATTCGATGTTACAATTCCCTTAGTTATTTTGATGTTCATCCCAAGCTCGTCGGGATCAGGGAACCCGAGAACGATGCTATCCGCTCCGTCTGAAGGCGAGTCGTTTGGTGACAATTGCAAAAAGTGAACTTTCCCAGCGGATTTTACGCGCAACAACGCCAAGTCGAATTGATCATCAATTGCAACCACTGTCGCTGGAAACCTTTCAACGCCAACAGCCACGCTAATTGTTTTGGCATCTCTAGCAACGTGGCGATTAGTCAGCATTAACCCATCCTCTGAGATGAAAAATCCACTTCCCCACCAAGCGCCTGAACCTGGCGATTCAGGCGGTGGTTTTTTTTCTGCGGCAGCAACAGAGGGCGGCGCTACATCGCTTGGCAGAGTCGGAGGCGCTAAAGCCATTGATGGTGGCGATTCCGTATCAGCACAAACAAAGCTAACCCAATTATCGACATAGGGCTGAGCTGCTTGCGATCCTTGCTCGTCATCTCTGACAGGCAGTTGCAGATCGCCGTCTCCCCCGTTCTGGCTTAGGTACTGCCACCCCGCACCATCCGGTACTCGCACCACTTTGACAGCAACATACAAGACTCGTACTTTTAACGTAACAATCTGTCCATGTCCTTTCGACAGCAATTTTATGTCCGATGTTCCCAACGTCACCGGACCCCAATGTTTCAACTTTTCCTTGTCCGCGGCGAGAAACTCATTTTCTCTTGCCTTAAGCTGTGCGCTGGCATCATCTAGCTCGGTACGCGCTGGTCCAAGCTGTGATTGAAACGCCGAGATTTGGCTATCCAAATTCCCGAGCGTTGTTTCGTCTTGTGAAATTCTATTGCCCGCATTACTCCCATAATTCTGTTGCGCAACCCGTAAGTCGCGTTGCGTGACATCCCGACTGTCTTGCAGTTGAGTCAACTGCGATTGAATCTGTTCCACCGCACCGTTGGCTCGATTGAATCGCTGTTGAAGTGGAAATAATTGCTGCCGGTCAGCAAAAGTTAGCGTTAGCCGTTGTGCCAAGGATAAAAGATGGCCAACCACCAAACCTTGGGCTGGAACCGTGGAATCAATGACGATACTCGCGGGCAATTCCATCCCGACGAGTTTCGGGACAGCAGTCCCGGCGGCAGCGGCATTCTTGTTTAACCACTTGTCTGTCTGTGCGGGTGTCCATTGAGCGCTGATCCTTCCCGAAAATGATCGATTCAGGATCGTTTCGATTCCGCGCAATTGCGACGAAAGATCCCCGGTGGAGGTGGTCGGCCTGGATGATGGAGGGCCAGAAGAATCGTGGTCCGCAGCTCGCGCAGCCTGAGCCGCCTGCATTTTCTTCATCGCGTCGTCAAAAGACATTTGCCCACGACTAATGGAAGAAGATGCTAATGCAACCATAAAGGCGACAACGATAATGACTTGCCGCATGAAGTCCTCCCACAGTTGAACGAAATGTGCCGAGGATTTTACTACGACCGTTGGCGAGTGCAACTCTGAAGCCGAAACCTCTTTATCCTTCTTCGGCTTGCCCGGCGTGCGAATGCGGATTATCTAGGTGTGACCTTCGATAAAGCAAATGTTACACGACAGATTGATGTCGTCGGGCAGCTTAATCTTGGGATCATTTGCCTCACTTACCGGAATGAGATATTCCGGCCCGTATAAGGCACAAAAGATGGCCGCGCGATGATGCCCATCCAATACCCAATTGGTGCCAGCGTAAACGACAATAGGGCCTTTCTTATCGACTCTGAATACTCTGTCGGATCGGATTTGCTGCACGAGATTTACGAAATTAAGGATCATAAGGTCTTTGTTCGGCTGCGGCAGTATCCCGTCTCGCCCATATACTCATGTATTCGTCATAGGGCTAGCGATCACCGCTCTGAGCGCTTTTGCAGTATGCACATTCCGGGACAGGGATTGCCCTAAGAGCCCACGCTCGTCGATGTTTCGGACAATCAACCGAAATGTAAGCAAGTACAGCGAGTTCGCCTACAGGACTTAAAGGAATAAACGAACTGTCCATCGCGTTTCCTGCGGCTCGCAAGTCTAACCCCGTAGCTGACATGAATGCAGAATTATTTTGATTTTGGCTTTTTGGGCCTGCCCGGCTAGCGGACGCGAACCTAGGCGCGGGACCATTCCTTTGAAATCTAACTTCAAGCCGCCGAAGTAAAGTTGCTCCTGTCTCGCGTTCAAAGGATAGCCTTGCGCTGCTTCTGCTGTATCTCTATGAGTTCGAGATAACACCGTCACACACAGCCCCGCCACTCGATTGATGCACCGACTGCATTTTACTGATAGGCGATCCGCAGAACGAACATTCCGGCATGGCATTAGACTTGATCGTTCTCCGGAGCGGCAGGCGCGATTGCTGGTTTATCACCTTCCTTGCTGCCATCGCGCGGAAGTGCAGCGAGATCCTTCTGGTTTTTTAGGACTGATCGGATTGTTAGAAACGCTATGATCATTCCGATCCCCACAAATGCAACTCCGACGTTTTTAGTCGTTAACTGAATGCCAATGAATTTGACCTGTGTATCGGCTGGCACATTGCTAAAGATGCCAACCGCACCACCCAGAATGCAGATGAATGCGAGAAAACCGAACACAATAACTATCAGTTTGTGCAGCGGCATCGCCTTTTCCTGATGGTCGATGCTAAGAATCCCCAAAAGCCAGAGCATGAGGCGTCCTCCCGTTTCCAACATTCTACCGGCGTAGCATGGGGTGACGCAAGAGATTTAGAGCGGATAAATTGGCGGCCCGGAGTGTCGATGGGCGGAGCGGCCGAAAAAGGTAAGTCGCCTGCACGCGGGATCGAGTCGGACGAATCGAACAAGATGCCTGTGAAACGATTCCGTCCGATGAAAGATACTAAATCTTGGAAAAGCCCCTCTAATCTATTTTCAATAATCCGGCTAAAGATACCGCTCCTGGCTATGTTTGCCGGGGGGTTTCATTTGCGAAATGTGCTCCCAATGATGAACCCTCGGTCTGGCGATCGAAAGCCGTTAGCGGACAAATCGTTTTCTGAATCGGAATCACTTGCTCCTGAAACTATTCTGGGCAATATCCCGTACCGCCTTGCAGAGTTCGGACAGGCCGTGCGCAAAAGCGGCAGAGACAAGCGCCCCTAACCCTTGCACGATCAAAACAGCGGCGTCGATGTTCTTGGTGCCTTGGCTCGGATTTATGAGTATCGCGACTCCGATGACCAGCGCTAACGCGCCTCCAAGATAGAACACGATCGCAAATACCCGTATGAATGTCGAAGCGACGAGTAAGCCCATGTAATCGGGGATGCCCTTCATCGGCAAATTGATAGCGGATGGTTGGGATAAGGTAGGCGATGAGGGCGTATTGGATTGAGGAGGCGTCGTATCAGCGCGCTCTCTCTCGATTTTCACATATGCGGCGATTTCGTCGTCAAGCGATATTGCTTCTGAAACCATGATGCCGCGAAGATTGGCGTCGCTGATCGCGGATTCATGCGTATCCGCCTCGATCGTTGTGGAGATGTCGGCCCCAGTAGCTCTTACGGCTCCTTTGATTTTCCATCGCATGGAATCCCTCCAAGGTGAGATACCGGCAGTCTACCAATGATGGTGGCAGAGCGGCAAAAAATGCCCGAATTACGGTGCGATGAACGGTAATCATCTCCGCTCCAAACACCGCATTCTCCTGATCACGGTTCAAAAATATTTCCCCAACATGAAACAAAACCAACCCCCACTCCAACCTTCAACCCCCCCCCACACTCACACCCTCACCCCCCTCAACCCCATCTCCCCCCCCCCAACTCCCCACCCCTTTCTCCCACCTCTCCACTCACCC
>CAZCKE010000357.1:0-4702 GCA_964499005.1 uncultured Tepidisphaeraceae bacterium | reverse complement strand
AGGCTTGCGCCGGTGGGGGCGGAGTCGGATCCGGCGGATTGGGAGATGAGATATAATTTTTTGATGCCGACGTCGCGGAGTTGGCCGAGCCATTTATCGTAGACGGGGGTGAGCTTGGGCGAGAAGGCCTGGTGAGGATTGCTCTGTTCCCATTTGTCGGGATCGGCGCCCATTTCGCCGAGGACGCGGAGGCGGGCGAGGTTGATGGCGTCCATGTCGAGAGATTCGAAGTCGAAAGCGACGATTTCATCGGTGTGGGAATTGAGGAAGGGGATGATCTCGGGCTCGTTGATCTTGATTTTGTCGCTCGGCGCAACGGCAGAGGTGATTGCCGGAGCGGCGGGGGGAGGCGGCGCGATTTGAGGATCTGCTGCGGCGATAGAGACCGGCGCGGGAGCGGCCGGCCTGGGGGCCGTGGCGAGGGAGACGACTTTCACCGAGACGGGGACGAGGGAGGCTGCAAGGATTACAGCGGCGACGATTTTAATTTTGGCGGTGACGAGCATGGTGGTTGCGCCGTTGGCGATGGAGGAAGCGCCGGCAGTGGCGGCGGAGGGGATCAGCGCCAGCATGGGCGGACCGGCGTGGGTGGCGTGAGCCAGCAGAGCAATGGAGAGGACTTCGGAGGGAGCTGTCACGCCGCGCTGATGGAAAATTTGGCGGAGTTTATCGACGGCGCGGGCGACGCGTTTTCGGGCATTGTCTTCGGAGACGCCCAATGCGGCGCCGACTTCGGCCAGGCTTTTTTGCTGGTAATAGCGCAGCAGTATTGCTTCGCGGTCGGCGGTGCGTAGGCCGGCGAGGGTCTGGTCGAGAATCGGCGTCACCTGGTCCCAGAGTGAATCGACGTCGGTTTGGGTTTGGAGAATCATTTCGGCTGCGCGCCTTTCGTGCGTTCGACGGCGGGCGGCGGAGCGGATCGCGTTCGCGGCGGAATAGCGCGTGACTTTGAAGAGCCAGCCGTTGAGACTTCGATGGGTTAGTTTGCCGGCGTACTGAGCCAGGACGAGGAAGACAGCCTGGGTCACGTCGTCGGCGAGGTGGCGGTCGCCGACGAGCCGCAAAGCGGTGGAATAAACCCAATTGGCGTGTCGGGAAACGAGCTCTGCAAACGCCTCATCGGAGCGGGTTTGGGCATATTGCTCGAGGAGGTTGGGATCGCTTAGTGCCGTCAACTTGCCAATAAGTATCCGGCGGGAGGGAAATCGGAAAGAAAATCCGGCCGGGTTTGTGAGACCCGGCCGGCATTTGGAATTGGATTTGGGGATTTAGGGCGATTATTTCAACTTCCCATGCGAATTGCCTCAAAGAGCAGATTCCAATAAACGTGGAGATCGAGGGTCGCCGTCACTTCGTTGTCGGAAGTGGTGAATTTCTCAGTCCGAACGAAATCACGGATCTGTCGACTTAAAGGATTGCTGTTGTCGGCAGGGCCTTTGAGGGTTTCATCCAATCGCCGCGTTGCTTCTTTTTGCGCTTTTTCGGCGGCGGCCGCGTTCGTATAGTGGCTGACGACGACAAAGCCTTCCGCTTCAGAAGGTGGCAGTACCAACATAAAATTGCACCACTGGACGTCGTCCCATTCGTTGCCGGAGAAATTGAACAGCCCTTTGCCGGCCATATCGGTAAAGGCGGGCATGATCTGCTTGAGCTTGGCGGGGTTGATGGCAACGCGAATGGGCGCATCGCCGGCGGCGTTGAGAGCGGCGGCGAGGCCCGGACGGGGATCAGGACCGGCGGTATTGGGCTGCGTGGCGGGAGTGGCGTCTTTCCAGACGACGGTGGTCCCGACGATGGAGGGCGCTTGAGCGCTCAGGGAGCCGAGGAAGGCGGAGAGTTTTTTTGCGGCCTCGGGAGAAGCGGTGGGGAATACGAGGGTTCCGGTCACGGACATGTTGGCGGATTTTGGGCCCGTGCCAATCTTGAGTTGATCGGCGCGGCTGATCAAGTAAAAGCTGTTGCCGCCGGCGTTCTTGAATGCGGTGATCCACTGGCCGCCCATCCCGACCAGTTGCTGAAGGATGCCTGAGATTTTGGTTTTCGAGGCGGTATCCATATTCGACTGAGCCAGTTGCTTTTGCATGTCCGCGCTGAGGGCATTGAGATCGATTTGGCCCAGATCAACCGCGAAAATGAGATCGGTGTTGCGATCGACATACGGAGCGATGAGTGGGTCAAGATCACGGGACGCATCGGCAACGGCAGGGGCGGCCGGCGGAGTGGCGATGGCGACTTGCACCGGGCGCGAAGGCGCAGGAGCAGGATGATTGGAGGCGGCGAGAATGATCGCGCCGGCGCCGGCGGGGATGAGGCTGCCGACAAGCAGGATCGCGGCGAGGATTTTAATTTTGGCGGTGGCAAGCATGGTGGAAGCTCCTTTGGCAATGGCGACGGCCGGCGAAGCGGCCGAAGCGACGGAGAATGTGATATTCAAAGTGACGGGAGCGGCGTGAGTGGTGTAGGCGATCAAGGCCGCGCTCAGCGCATCGGTGGGCACGACCACGCCGCGGCCGTGGAACATGGAGCGCAATTTTTCGACGGCTCTGAGGATTCGGATTTTGGCGGCGCCTTCGGTGACGCCCAGGGATTGGGCGACCTCGGCGATGGACTTGTGCTGATAGAAACGGAGTAGGATTGCGTCGCGGTCCTGGGAGCGGAGCTTGTCCATGAGATCGTCGAGCATGGGAGCGATCTCGCCCCACATCGCGTTGGAATCGGGCTCAAGGGTTTCGGTGGTCTGCATGGCAGCGCGCCTTTCATATGTCTCGCGCCGGGTTCGGGCCCGCCGGGCGTTGGCTGATGCGTAGCGAGTGACCTTGAAGAGCCAACGATGAAGCGGCACATCCGCGAGTTTTGGGGCCTTGTCGGCGAGCACCAGGAAGACGGCCTGTGTGACGTCCTCGGCCAGATGCCGGTCGCGGACTTGGCGGAGAGCGGCGGAATAGACCCAGTCGGAATGGCGGCTTACGAGTCGCGAAAACGCATCCTGAGACCGGTTTTCGGCGAATTGCTGGAGGAGAGAGGTATCGGTTTGCTCGGAGATCACGGTCATTTAATGATAAGGTGTCTGCTCAGGCCACAATGGTACAAAAGGCTGCGCAGAACATGGGCCGGCAAGGTTGAGATATGCTCAAAGCCTTGTGGATGCGGGAGTTATTGGCGGAATATCAGCGGGGCCAGAACGATTGCATTAACACTGCGAGGGTCGAGGGGGATCACCACACGGTCCGCGTCTACCTGCGGCTGAGAGCTGCTGAGTAGCTGAAAGAATGGGACTGTTGAATTGGCTTTCGAGGCCAGAAGCGTCGCGAGGGCAGCAGCAGAATCATGGTCCTTGCACTGGTAGGTGATGGAGGCCGACTCATCGGCTGTCGGCACGATGGCCAGCAGACACCATTTGACGTTTTTCCACTGCGGCTCGGGATAGAGATCGTTGAAAACACCGGCCATCGCGAGCACCGGCGGAAGTTTTTGGCCATTGAAAGCGGTCGGCACATACACGAACCGGATCGGATCATCGCTGGCAGCGAGCGCGTCGATCAGATCCGGTCGCGGCTCGCTCGGGAGTTTTTGAATATCCTTCATCTGATCGCCGGTGATTAACGCTCCATGAATCGTCGCCGTTGTGCCTTCGGCAGCGCCGCCGGGACCGATCAAATTGCGCAGCGCATCGACATTTGATCCTGGATGCAACGGAACGATTATTGTCCCGCTATTCACCTGCGACCAGGGAAACGTCAGGACCGCATAGAACTGGCTGCCGCCTGCCTGCCGGAAACCTTTCATCCAATTGCCCAGTCGAAGCAGATTTTTTTGCAGAGCTGTGGGATTGAGTACTGCCGAATTTAAAAGCTTGGTCCCAACCGGTTCCGGATCGATGGCACTGATATCCACGGCAAGAATGAATCCCGTGTGAGAATTGACGAAGGGCATCACACCCGTGTCGGAGGACGAATTGGCCGGGGTTTCTGTCATGGCGGCTGTGGCGGGAGTTGAAGCAATTGGCGGATTTGACGCCGGCGGAGTCGTGGGATTAGAGGCCGATACTGAAAGCCATGCGCCGATGCCCGCGGGGACGAGCAAAATTCCCGCAATAATTGCCGCTATCTGGAACTTGGCCGCAATCAACATCGCTTTAGCGCCATGAGCGATAGACGCGGCGCCGGTCGAGACAGCTCCGCCGGCGCAGCGGCTGGCAAGTGAAGCCGGCGCGGCGCATACGGCGTGATCCATCATGACGCCGGAGAGGAGCGATCCGGGAATCGCCACACCACGTCTGCGGAAAATGCTTCGTAATTTTTCGATCGCTCGCGCGACGCGCTCTTTGGCCGCCGCTTCGGAGATCCCCAGAGCCGCGCCGACCTGTGCCATGCTCTTTTTCTGATAGAAACGTAACAGCAAGACATCGCGCTCCGAGATGCGCAAACGATCGATCATCTCGTCCAGCCCGGGCGCGAGTTCTTCCCAAACCGATTCGGTCGCAAGTGGGGCGATTTCCGATTTTGCCATGGCGGCTTGCCTTTCATGCCATTCCCGCCGAGCTCGTCCCCGAACCGCATTGGCGGACGCATAGCGTGTCACGCGAAAGAGCCAGCGATGGAGCATCGCCCCGTCCAGCCGAGCGGCTTTTTCGCAGAGGATCAGGAAGACGGCCTGGGTGATATCCTCGGCCAGATGCGGATCGCGGACTTGCCGCACCGCG
>CAZCKE010000356.1:0-4704 GCA_964499005.1 uncultured Tepidisphaeraceae bacterium | reverse complement strand
TTTGTGCTCGCCGGTGATCTCTTTGCGGCTCTCCTGGCGCTCCTCGAGGAGCGAGCCTCCGCGAACAGGGCAAACGCGTCCGACGAATCGGGACCAGCCCGGCGCACCGATGCCTGGCGCAAGGCCATGGGCTTCATCGGACTGGCGGCGGCGTGTGCGTTCGGGACTGGCCTCGCCGTCTCCCATGGCCGCGAAGCGCGGACCAACGTCTTGCTCCTTCACGCCGTAGACAGAGAGGCGGTGGTCGTCGGAGAGCGGTGTGGAGATCGCGGGTCCAGGCTGCCGGTCGCACCTCTTGAGGTCTCTCATCAGACCGACGACTCGACGAGCGATCCCACTCTGACCCTGACCGCGAAAGGCGAGGTGTTTCATCGCCGTCGCCTCGTTGCCCGCATCTCGGGCGCGTGTGCGCTCGACCCGCAGGGAGGCGTCCTCGTCTCCGTCGACACAAACGGTCTCATTCGAGGACCCGGGCGCGAGGCCTTCGGCGCATTCAAGGCCGTGCAGACGCTGAAGGCTTCCGGCGCGAGGGTCGCGGTCGGTGAAGTTCTGGTCGGGCCAGACCGCGGAATGACGGGCATCGCCGACGACGGATCGGTTTATTTCGTCGCGCCGCCACCCGACGACGCCGAGCACCGCGGGAACGACGAAGAAGCCGTGTCGCTGCCTGCCGAGGTGAAAGGAGCGGTGTCTCTCGCGCGCCGCACTGCCCTGCTGCTCGACGCCCTGGTAGGTCGTCTCGATCCGACCGATCGATGACCGCGGGCGCGACCTCGATGCGAAGGGCCCGATGGCTCAGATCGTGGGGCGCAGGCCGAGCCTCGGCGGCCATCGAGCGATCTCGCCGCGCTCCACGCTCCGGAGAACCGTCTCCGTAAACGAGTGTCCCGAGACGTACCTGGCGAAAAACCGTTCGAGGACCGAGCCGAGCAGAAACGCACTGGTTCCTTCGAAGGCCGTTTCTTCGCATTGGAGGCAGACCTGGAAACTGCGGGCGAAGGTCCGGAATCCTCCTCCCGGCAGCCGCCGGACCGCGGGTTGGACGGCGATGGACCGGACGCCTTCCACCTGGCGTCGGCGGCCAGGCTCGGAAAGGTGATCGTAGAGCTGCAGGAACTCGCGGATCACCCTTGCCTCGCGCCCGTCCGGCGCGTTGGTCACCGCCAGATAATTGAGTGACAGGTGATCGATGAGTCGCCAGCTCATCTCCCCGAACGTGCGCGAGGGGCGGGGTTGCGACGGCCCGGTGAGGGCGCGCACCGATGTCACCGGGGCTCCCGAACCGACGATGAAGTCGGTCCGACCCCTTCCGATCTCCATCCGCAAGGGGAGGTCACCATTCGTGCAGAGTGTCTCGACGGAGAGCTGCCCGGAGGGCGCACGGAACGGGACTTCCCTGCGGTCCACGAGCGTCACCAGGACGTCGTCGGCCGAGTAGCTCGACCGAGCGCCTGGGACCTCTTGCTCCGGTGACCGCGCACGCGATCTCCGATGGACCGCGAAGAAGCCGGACTCGCTCGTCACGTGGGAGACGTATCGAGGCGCAAACTCCTTCCGATCGCCGGCCACCGCTCCCAGGGCGACCACTCCGCGAACCGAATGGACTTCGTAGTCCCGTGGTCGCGTACCATCGGGCACGACCTGGTACTCGTCGTCGAGCTCGGTCATGTGAATCCGCTCCGCGGTCTTCGGAAACAAGTTGACGGCGGGCGTGCAAAAAAGAGCGACGTTCGACGCCGTCGCCGCGGATTCGAGCGGAGCCTCGTGTCGATCCAGCGCGACGACGATCTCGAGCTCTTCCCCCTCGCACCGGAGAACGCCCGGCCCGATGTCCAGGAGCTCGACGAAGAGGAAGCGAGCGGGGAACGCGAAATACTCGTGAAGGAGACGATACCCGCGAAAGGCGGCGGGGCCCGTCGGCAAAAGGGCTTCGGCGTCGTCCGTACCCCGCGTTCGTACGAAGCCCGGGGTCGTGTGCAAAAGCGAAGTCGCCTTGGGCTGCCGAACGAGGACGCCCCCGCTCCCTGCGACCAGCAGCTCGAACAGCCGGAGCGCCACCGAATCGTCTCCACGAATGTAGAGACCGAGCCGCTGGAGCTGGAACTCCGAGAACGGCAGACCATTCGTCGACCGCAGTCCGATTCGCAGCTCGCCCTTGATCGGACGGCGCGGGCGGAAGCCCGTGTGCTCGAGATCGCCGGCGTAGTGCGTGTGAGCAAGACCCGTGATCTCGATCGGCCACAGGGTCACCTCGTGCGCCGTGCGGAATTGGCAGGTGGTGCCGTCACCGCGTCCGACCTTGCCCGTGAGTGTGCTGCCGCGCGGAACGACGAATCCCGTGTTGAGCGCTGCTTGCCGGGAGTCGGGCTGCAACTGGACCACCGCCATCGACGGGGTCGGCGCGAGATAATTCGGGCAGAGAATCGTGAGCAGGCTTTCGCTGAGGCGTGGAAACTCGGCGTCGATGCCCAACTGCGCACGCGCCGTCAAGAACGCATGGCCTTCCAGCAGTCGCTCCACGTAGGGATCGGCACACACAAACTCGTCGAGGCCGAGGCGTCCGGCGATCTTTGGGAAATCGCGTGCGAACTCGCCGCCCAGCTCGCGCAGATAACGAAGCTCGCGCTGGTAGTATTCGACGAACCGCGGGTTCAAAGGTCCTCCCCGGGGGGAAGCTAACGCGGGGCCGCGAGCTCCGGCAAGTGTGCGCCCATCTCGTCGACACGGATGCAACAGGGCCGTGTCGCTTGACACCGCGAACGCGCGCAGGGCGGAGCGATGAGCTCGACAGGCACGGGCTCGGTGCGGTGGCGCTGCTTGGCTTCGAAACCGAGCGCCGCTACAAGGACCCGAGGGGAGCGCGCGGTTTCGTGACAAACCGGTTCGCCTGTTTCTCGGCGGTGCTCGGAGCGCGCTGTAGTCCGATTGAGCGGCTGGTCGCGCCCGACTCGGCACCTTACCCTGCACCCGCACCCGCACGTAGAGCGCGCTGACTCATGCAACTCGTCAATACGACACCCATTCCCGCGCGGGTCGAGGCCTCCGAGGTCGAGGGGATGGCCCATCGCATCGGCATGCTCACGGCGAAGGCGACATTTCGCTTCGACCTGGAGGGGCGGGTCGAGCTCGACACGCAAACTCCGTTTCCGCTCTTCGCCGACGACGAGAAGACTCCGCTCGGCCTCCTCCCGTCCGACAGCGAGCCCCGGCGCGATGACATGTTCGAGGTCATCGCGCTTGGACACGCATACGCGAGGGACGGGAACCCGGTCGAGCAAGTCGGCGCGGCGCTCACGGTCGGCTCGGTCCGTCGAGAAATCGTGGTCACCGGCGACCGCGTCTGGACGATGACGGAGCGGGGACCGGTGATCTCGCCTCCGGTCCCCTTCAAGACAGCACCCCTCACGTGGGAGTACGCCTACGGCGGATCGCAGCCGGTGCGGCTCGACGCGAGCTCGGTCCTCGACGTGAGCCACCCTGCCAACCCGCACGGTCGCGGCTTCGACGCCGAACGATGGGCCGCCGGGCTGGCGAGCGGCCTGCGCATGCCGCAGGGGTACCCCGCGTTGCCCGAGGGCTATCGCCGGGCCCTGCCCAATCTGGAAGCCCCCGGCGAGCGGATCGCGCGTTGGGACGACGATCCGGAGCCGGTGTGCTGGGCGACCGCGCCCAGGAACGTGCTCGTGGGCGCGATGCGACACGCGCGAAAGCATTCCCACGTCCCCGGGGAGGCTCCTGGGCCCGACGCGTGGCCGGACGCGATGCCCCCCGCGGACCTTGCGTTCTATCGGGCGCATCCGGACTGGGTCGTGCCGCCGCCGAGGGAGGCGCCCCGCGTGCGTCTCGAGAACCTTACCGCGGGCAGGACGATCGTCGAGTTTCGCCTCCCTTCGATGCGTGTCGTCGGCGACTACATCGTCGAAGGCCGGAGCGGTACGCGCGCGCTGAACCCGCTCGTGCTCGTCGTTCTGCCCGACGATCTCGCTCTCTATATTCTTTACTCGACATCCTTTACCTTTCCCTTTCATCAGGGAGACGAGCGCTCATTTCGCCTTCGCGTCGCAGATGGCTGGTGGCCGGAGCCGCAATGACCCGCCGAGGGAACCGCTCTTGCCGCGCAGGCTCAAAGGTCCGGGCCGGAGACCAGCAGCGCGGCTGCCGCGAAGCACGTCTGCTCGACGAACTGTTCGAGCGCGGCCACGTCGTACCCCCCGTCCCAGATCGCCGACAACGGCGCCGCGTACTTGGTCATATCGTCCGGCCACATCCGTGCGTCCATGCGCGACGGCGAGACGTGCATCGAGAACACTCGCGCGCCCAAGTAGCGGAGGGACGCCTGCGCTGCGGCGGGGACCTCGCCTCCGCGAACCGCGAACGCATCGTCGACCGCGCGGCCCGCCGCGATGCGTTCTCGGACGCGGCTGCCGTCGCTCGCGTCGACCGTCACTTTCCATTTTCTCCCGGGAGGGACGTCGACCAAAACCCGCGGGACGTACTTGGGATCATCGCTCGTGTCTCCAAGCGTCCAGGCGCTCTCGGCATAAGTCACGCGCGTAACGAGATCGTGACAAGTGCACACAACCCAGCCTGGCGCGAGCCCAGCGTCGCCCCCCGCGTCCAGCGCCGTGCCCGGACCGTATCGCCCTGCCCACCTCGCCGCGAAGAAGCCGCGCCGCGCCGCCCTACGCGCGAAGAGCTGCGCCC
>CAZCKE010000355.1:0-4719 GCA_964499005.1 uncultured Tepidisphaeraceae bacterium | reverse complement strand
GTCGGTGACGGCCGCCCGCGGGGGCTTGACCGCCGCAGGGGACGGCGCAGCGGCGACCGCAGGCTTCGATTCATGGCTCGAACAGGCGCCGACCGCCAGCAACATTGCCACAACCGGCAGACGACCTGCAAATCGCCAAATTCTTGAAGAAACGGAATCGATCATGGCGCCTTCCGTGTTGAAGACCCTGGAACGCCTAACCCGCAATCGTCCGAACCAAAAGTTCCAGGCCCTGTTCCCATTGCTGTGGCGGAATCGTCAGCGCCGGAGCCAAACGAATCACCTTCTGAGCCGTCAGGTTGATGACGATGCCGTTGGCCAAGCCGCGCTCCACGAGTTTCTCCGGCGGGTCAACCAGTTCGATGCCCAGCATCAGCCCGCGCCCCCGAACCTCATGAATCTTGCTCTTAATCTTCCCCTCGCCCCGCAAATAAGCAATGGCATGCTCGCCCAACGCCGACGCCCGTTCCAAAAGCCGGTCGCGCTGAATCACATCAAAGATCGTCCGTGCCACCGCCATGCAAACCGGATTTCCGCCCAGCGTGCACCCATGCTTTCCCGGCACCAGCAACTTCGCCAAGGGCGGCTTGGCATACATCACCCCCACCGGCAGCCCACCGCCCACCGCTTTGCCCAATGTCATGATGTCCGGCTCAACCGGCTTGCCCTCGGGCGATTGAAACAGCTGATACCCAAACCACCGTCCCGTCCGGCCGCATCCCGTCCAGACCTCGTCAAAGATCAGCGTCAGCCCCTGCTCATCGCACATCTTGCGAACCTGATAGGCATAATTCGGAGGATAAACATTGATCCCTCCCTCCCCTTGAATCGGCTCCATTAAAATCCCCGCCGTCTCCGGGTCGATGGCCTTTGCCAAACAATCGATACACCCCCCATCGACTTGGACAAATCCCGGCACGGCCGGCTCAAATCCCTGCTTGACCGCCGCGTTTCCTGTCGCCGAAATCATCGCCAGCGACCGCCCGTGAAAGCTTTTTGAAAGCGAGATGATTTTCCACCGCTTGGGCGAAAATTCCTGCCCCCGCAGCCGCGCCAGCTTGCACGCCGCCTCGTTGGCCTCCAGCCCGCTGTGGCAGAAAAATGCCTGCCCCGTAAACGCGCTCTGGTTCAATCGCTCGGCAAATTCAACCTGCGGCTCCGTGTGAAACGTATTGCCCACATGCCAGAGCTTCGACATCTGCGCCGATGCCGCCGCAATCAGTTCCGGATGGCAATGCCCCAGGATCGCCCCGCCAAAACCGGAAAAGAGATCGAGATATTTTTTCCCATCGGCGTCCCAAAGCTCAGCGCCTTGCCCACGCGCCATCGCTACCGGTTGGCGAGCGTAATTGCCAATGAGAACCTTTGACGCGCGGTCGAGAATTTCCTTTGTGCTGCTCATGGTAAATATGCCTGCGGTTCAAGCGTACAAAATGCGCGGGGGAAATAAAGAGGGATCAAAGCCGCTAAAAAAAACGCCCGGGGGAAAATAATGTGATCAATGGCTGATCGAGCGGCGATCAATGGGCCGATTCGGAGGGTTCATCATCGAGCTTGAACTCGAGCATATCCTCGTCTTCCGCCGGCCCAGCTTCCTTGGAATTTTTGGCCGGCGGCCTGGCCCCCTTCGCTGCCGGCGCGGGCTGATCCGCATCGTCCAGATCGAAGTCGGCCTCGGCTTGATCATCGTGGGTCACTGGAACCGGGTCGTCCCGCAGTACCGGAATACGATCGTCGTCCGCGACCATCGGTATCCGGTCGTCATCTGCCAGTTCGTCGCTTCCGACTGATACGGCTCCTCCCAGCGCCTCACTCTCTTCGGCAACGGCTTCCCCATTCTCGTGGGCGTTTTCCTCGACCTGCCCGTTCCCCTCGGCAGCCCCATTGTTTTCAGCCCCGCCGTCCCCAAACGCCAACTCCCCCTCCATCGCGTCTTCAGCATGAGCGGGCTTATCCGCTTCCGGCGTGAACGGATCATCCTCATCGTCACCAATCGCCAGAAATTCCGCCGCTTGGTCTTCGGTCGTCCTCTTCGATTTCTTGGGGGATTTGCGCTTGCTCGGCGGACGGATATCTTCACTCGCCGGAACGCCGTCGATCTGCACTATGAATCCGATCGGCCCGACGCGCACCGCATCGCCCGCTTCAATGGTGGCTTCCTGAACCCGCTCGCCGTTATGGAATGTTCCGTTGGAGCTGCCCAAATCTTCAATCCGGAGGGAATCGCCGTCCTTGATCACTCGGCAATGCTTTCGGGAAACATCGGCCAGGGGAATCCGCAGGTCGCAATCCTCCCGGCGGCCAATGATCGTCATATCCCGAACGATGGAGAACTCTCTGCGTTGTCCGTCAGACCGAAACATCACGAAAACGACGTCCATCGGAATTGCCTCTATGATTGACTCCGCCTTGAACTCCGCCCCGCGGTCGGTTCAATTAATAATGTAGTGTTCTTGCGTGATTTCAGCAACAATTATATTGGTTGCGAGGCCTGAAGACCTGGGTTTTTGCAAAAAATCTACAGACCGGCCCTTAGCCGCGCAATGTCGAGCTTGCATATGGACGCTTTGCCTCTGTTTACACAAGCTATTAATTCGACCTCACTGCCGTCGGCGGCTATTGAAGGCCTCTATGTCCATATTCCATTCTGCTTTCATAAATGCCACTATTGCGATTTTTACTCCATCGTACGCCAATCTGCGCAGCGAATTGAACAATTCGTGAATCGAATCCTCATTGAAGCCCAACTTTGGGCCAACGCCCGAGGGTCATCGATCAAGCCTCAAACCGTGTTCTTTGGCGGCGGAACGCCGACCCTGGTTCCGCTCGAATCCATGCACCGGCTAATCGAAGGCCTCCGATCGCGGTTGGATTTATCCGCCGTTACGGAGTGGACTATTGAGGCCAACCCCGCCACCGTTACACCCGATTACTGCCGGATGCTCGCCGAAACCGGCGTCACACGCATGAGCTTTGGCGCTCAGAGTTTTGATCGCCAGGAGCTGTCCATCCTCGAACGCCACCACAATCCCGACGATGTTCCTCGAAGTCTTGAGATGGCCCGAGCCGGCGGCATACATCGGCTCAACGTGGACCTCATCTATGCCATCCCCAATCAAACTCTCGCGCAATGGATGCACTCCCTTGAAACCGCCTTGCAACTTGGCACGGATCACCTCTCCTGCTATGGCCTGACCTTTGAGCCCAATACACCCATCGCGGTGCGACGCCGCCTGGGCCAACTGAACTCCATCGAACCGGAACTCGAATTGGAGATGATGCGGGCAACACGCCGGCGCCTTGCCGGAATATCCATGCCCTCTTACGAGATCAGCAATTACGCCCGAGCCGGTCAGGAGTGCCGGCACAACCTGCTCTATTGGACGGGGGGCAATTACCTGGGCTTGGGCCCCTCGGCCGCCTCACATATCGAGGGATGCCGCTGGCGCAATCGTCCGCATTTGGGTGAGTGGGAATCGGCCATCGACCGGCACGCCCTCGCCTCCATCGATGTTGAAACGCTCTCGCCTATCCAACGCGCCGGGGAGCTCATGATGCTCATGCTCCGCCTCTCCAGAGGCGTGAAGTATTCCGATTATTCCGCCCGCATCGGCTGCGACGCTCGTGAGTTGTATGCCGAGCCTATCGAGCGATTGGCCCGATTGGGACTCATAAAGGTCGATGGCATCGGAATTCGGCTTTCCGAACAGGGAATATCAGTCGCCGACGCTGTCGCCGCGGAGTTCCTATCCACTCAAGCGGACGCAGCCGCGACCCCTTCGCTCTAACCCTTACGACATCTCACGACGATACAACCGGCAGGGAATGCCACCCTGGCGGAGCCGGAGGAAACGTCATGTGTTTCCCGATTTGACTGAACCCGCCGTCATATCGTAGCTCCAAAACAGTGGCCGTTTTCTGTTGAACGAGCACTTGGCCTGAATCAGCGATCTTCGTTATCAGCGACTTACGCTGAATGGGAGAAGCGAGAGAGTGTTTCAATTTGTCCAGCAACTTCTCGGTCCGCGTCCCAATCCGATCGGTGTGGATTTTGGCACTGACTGCCTGCGCTTGGCGCAGGTGCAGGAGATCGACGGCGAGTTTAAGCTGATCGCCGCCGCCAGCGCCGAAGTCCCCCTCGATATCCGCCGCGACCCTAAGGCCCGCTTGGAATTTTTCACTGATGCCCTGCGCGAGATGCTGGCGCACGGCCAATTCCGCGGGCGCTATGCTGTCCCCTGTCTCCCGGCCTGGGCCATGCACATTCAGCAGATTCGCGTCCGCCGCATGAACGATGAATCCCTGCGAAAGGTTCTACCCGTCGAATGCCAAGGCAAGCTCCCGATCGAACCCGATGATGCAATCCTCCGCTACGTCATCGCCGGCAGCGTCGAGCGCGAAATCGAGCAGCGAATGGAAGTCATCGTCATGGCCGCCGCCCGGCAATGGGTCGATGAGTTCATCTCCGCCGCCGTCAAGGCCAAGCTCGAAGTTGTCGGCATGAACGTCGAGCCGATCGCCCTGCTTGATTGCTTCAATCATGTTTATCGCCGTACCGTCGACCGCGAAGCGACGACTTGCTACGCCGACATCGGCAGCAGCGGAACCCGTGTGACCGTCGCCCGGGGGGAACACATGATTTTCACGCGCACGATTCCCATCGGGGGCGATCAAATGACGCGTCTGGTCGCCGGCGCCCTTGGTCTGGGCCTCGATGAA
>CAZCKE010000354.1:0-4719 GCA_964499005.1 uncultured Tepidisphaeraceae bacterium | reverse complement strand
AAGACCGACTACGACCGCCTGATCCTGGAAATCTGGACCAATGGGACGCTGACGCCCGAGATGGCCCTGGTCGAGGCTAGCAAGATTCTCCGTAAGCATCTCAACCCCTTCGTTCAGTATTTCGAGCTGGGCAGCGAGACGGCCAATGACGACGCGATTGCCGCGCTGCGCGACGCCAGCCGCGCGATGATCGATCCCGATCTCCAGCAGAAGTTGAACATGACGATCCAGGAGTTGGATCTGTCGGTCCGGGCCAACAATTGCCTCGAATCGGCCAAGATCGCGACCGTCCGCGATCTGGTGAAGAAGACCGACGCCGACCTGCTCAAGGTGCGAAGCTTCGGCAAGACCAGCCTCCGCGAGGTGAAGCGCAAGCTGGCCGATCTGGGCCTGAGCCTGGGTATGGATCTTGAAGCCCCGGCCCCTGCGGCGACAATGCCCGACGATGACGAATCAGATTCCATGGAAGAAGAACCGACTTCGCCGGAGCAGGCGACCAATCCCCAATAACGGGATCTCTAATTGCGAGGATTTCCGGCCATCGGCCGGGACAATGGCAGGAGTGAATTCCCATGAGTAGTCACCGATTATTTGGTCGCCAGCTCAGCCGCGACAGCGAACACCGCAAGGCGATGCGCCGCAATCTCGTCCAAAGTCTCTTCGAGCATGGGAAGGTGCGCACCACGCTTCCCAAGGCCCAGGAAGTCAAAGCGATGGCCGAGAAGCTGATCACGCTGGCTCGCGTCAACACGCTCAATGCCCGCCGCCGGGTCATCGCCCAGTTGCAGGACCGTCGCCTGACCGACAAGGAGCAGGAATTCACCGGCCAGACAGTCATAAGCAAGCTCTTTGACGAAATTGCCCCGCAATTCGCCGACCGCCGAGGCGGCTACACCCGCATCATCAAGCTCAGTGATTATCGCATCGGCGACGCCGGCAGTCTCGTGCTGCTCCAGCTCCTGACGGAGAAAGCCGCCCCCCGCGGGACCATCCGCCGCAGCGCCGGTCTTCGCCGCAAGCGAAACGAACGGCGTCATCAGTTTGCCACCCGAGCCCTTAAGAAAGCCCAAGAAGGCGGTGAAAAAACCACTGAGCCGGCCGCTTCCGAATCGCCAAAAGCGTCCGAATCAGAAAAATAATCCCAGATTCTCAAAATCTCGCCCGCCGGGCTCAAATCCGTTGATGCCCATGGGCATGGGGGCTTTTCCTATCTATCACTCGGCCAGTGCAATACTTGCCGACAATTTGGCTCTCCATTGACACTACTTGCCGGAAATGTTTAGAATCGGCAAAGGCCGCTGGCAATTCGATTCAGCCGGCGGCATTTTAACAGGGAAAAGGGGAGTTGCCCCCATCACAATCGCTCTGGTTCGACATGTGCTTTAGCTGTTGACCAGTTAAACCAACTGGCAGTCACTAAGCCCGGCAGCAATAACATGGCGGAATTCTGGGATAACCTTATTGTTTGTGCTTACCTGACGGTTCTGGTGATTGTCGGCCTCTACGGCCTTCACCGCTACATCCTGCTGTACCTTTACATGAAGCACCGCCACGACGGCTACAAGCCCAAGGGGCAGTTCAGCGACCTTCCCCGCATTACAGTCCAGCTCCCGATGTACAACGAAGACATCGTCGCCGAGCGGATCATCGAAGCCTCATGCCAGATTGACTACCCCCGCGAGAAGCTCGAAATCCAGGTGCTCGACGACAGCACCGACCAGTCGGCCGACATCGCCCGCAAAGCCTGTGAATCCTGGGCCGCCAAGGGCTTCAACATTAAGTACATCCATCGCGATAACCGCAAGGGGTATAAGGCCGGCGCTCTGGCCGAGGGCCTCAAGCAGGCCAGCGGTGAATTCTTTGCCATCTTCGACGCCGATTTCGTTCCCCCGCGCGACATCCTGTACAACGTTGTTGATTACTTCACCGATGATAAAGTCGGCATGGTTCAGGTCCGTTGGGACCACCTCAACCGTGACGCTTCTCTGCTTACCCAGAGCCAGGCCATCTTCCTTGATGGCCACTTCGTCATCGAGCACACCGCCCGCAACCGCAGCGGCCGTTTCATGCACTTCAATGGCACTGCCGGAGTCTGGCGGCGCAAAACCATCGAAGACGCCGGCAACTGGCAGCACGATACCCTCACCGAAGACCTCGACCTGAGCTATCGCGCCCAGATGAAGGGGTGGCAGTTTGTTTACCTGCCCCAGTTCTGTGCGCCCGCTGAATTGCCCCCGGAGATGATCGGTTTCAAGGCCCAGGCTCACCGTTGGACCAAAGGCTCATTTCAGACCGCCATCAAGCTATTGCCCCGCGTTCTGAAGTCCAAACATCTTCCCCTGCGGATCAAAACCGAAGCTTTCTTCCATCTGACCAACACGATCGTCTATCCCCTGATGGTGCTGCTCACACTGATGATGTATCCGGCGTTTCTGAGCTTCTACAGCCCCATCGCTCACCATACGCACCCTTGGGGAACCGTCCTGTTCAGTCTCAGCCTCTTTATTCTGGCAACCTGCTCCGCCAGCACATTCTTCATCTTTGGCCAGCGTGAGTTGCTGGGTAGACAGGCTGGCTGGCGAGCCCTGATCTATATGCCGATGCTCATGGCCCTGGGCGTCGGTGTCAGCCTCAATAACTGCAAGGCTGTCTTCGAAGCCATCTGGGGTGCCATCCGGCGAAAACCCAGCGAATTCATTCGAACTCCAAAATACGGCAATAATGGCTCGGCCAAGCAGCGTTGGCAAAGCCACGGCGTCTGGACTCTCAGTCGTATCGGCCTTCCGATCATTGAAATTGCCTTCGGCTTTTACATGACGTGCTGGATTTTCATCAGTCTTGTCTACAGCTTCTGCGTCTCCAGCGTGCCGTTCCTGGCGATTTTTGCCGGCGGGTATTTCTACGTCGGATTCACCAGCCTCCATGTCCTTTACCGCATGCACCGCGAATCCAAGGATACCGAGGAAGAGGAAGCCGCCGCCGAGCCGGTCATTCCCTGATCGCTTTTTGGAATCGATCTCTTTTCACATTCCGCAAATAGTGAATCCCAGGTCCAGCGGTTAATCTTTCGCGATGGCCGTTCTTCCTTTGCCCAAAACTCCCGGTTGTCTGGTTTGCGGGCCTGCCAATCCTCACGGCCTGCGCCTCAAACTGTCCGTCGACGATCAAACCGGCGTCGTCACCGTCCGCTACACGCCGACCGCGGATCAAATGGGTTTCGAGGGGATCGTCCACGGCGGCGCGCTGGCGACGGTTTTCGACGAAGCGATGGTCTGGGCCGCCTCCTGGAATTGCAGGCGATTCTGCCTGTGTGGCGAGATGAGTGTTCGTTTTCGCATTCCCGCCGAGACCGGTTTGCCATTGACCTTTCATGCTAAAATTGAATCTTCCCGCCCCAAACTCATCCAAACTTCCGGCCGCGCCCAGGACGAATCCGGGCGCATTCTGGCCACTGCCACCGGAAAATATATCCCCGTCCCGCCGGAGCGCAATGGCAAACTCCTTCAAACGTTTATCGAAGATCCCAAAACCGCCGTTGCCGCCGGGGTTCTCCGGGGTGTTCCAGATTGACCGTCCACTCGGTAACCTTGGGGCATGCTGCAAGACGTTCTCCAGACGATCGATTCCCATCGCGAAGCCGCCGTGGCCGGCCTCAAGGATTTTCTCAAAATCCCCAGCGTCAGCGCCAATCCCAAGCAGTCTGCGGAAATGACGCATTGTGCCGAATGGCTTTCCCAGCGGCTCAGCGCTTCGGGTCTGGACTCTAAAGTCATGCCCACGCGCGGTCACCCGGCCGTCGTTGCCCGCAACCGCCACCAGCCCGGACGTCCGACGGTTCTCTTCTACGGCCACTACGACGTCCAGCCCCCCGAGCCCCTGGAGCTCTGGACCACCCCTCCCTTCGAGCCAGCCGTCCGCAACGGCGCCCTTTTTGCCCGCGGTTCCGCTGATGATAAGGGCCAGGTTTGGGCGCACGTTCAGGCGATCAGCGCCTGGCAACATCATGGCGGCGCCCCCGTCAACCTGATCCTTCTCATCGAAGGCGAAGAGGAAATCGGATCGATCAATCTCGCCGAATTCGTCACCTCCAATCGAAATCAGCTAAAAGCCGATCTCGCCGTCATCAGCGACACCAACCAGTTTGCCCGCGGCGTACCTGCCATCAATTATGCCCTTCGCGGCCTGGTCTACATGGAAGTCGTCATCACCGGCACGGGCCACGATCTTCACAGTGGCCTCTACGGTGGGGCGGTTCCCAATGCGGCCAACGTTCTCTGCGAATTGCTGGCCACCCTTCACGACCGTGACGGCCGCGTGAACATCCCCGGGTTTTACGACGGCGTCCTCCCCCTCTCCGCCGACGAACGCCAGATGTGGCAAGGACTCCCCTTCGACGAGAAAGCTTTTCTGAAGGAAGTGAATATTCCCTTCTCCAGCGGCGAAGCCGGCTACTCCATTCTAGAACGCATCTGGGCGCGCCCAACCTGCGACATCAACGGTCTGACCAGCGGTTACCAGGGACCCGGCGCCAAAACCGTCATCGCTTCCAAGGCCTCCGCCAAGATCTCCATGCGACTGGTCCCCGACCAGGACCCCAAGGCAATCATCGATTCGTTCCGAAAAACCCTGGGCGAGCGCTGTCCTAAGGGCGTCACCATTGAAATCGAAGAGCACAGCCATGCCCCGGCCGTCCTGGTCCCCATGCGAGGCCCGGCAATG
>CAZCKE010000353.1:0-4728 GCA_964499005.1 uncultured Tepidisphaeraceae bacterium | reverse complement strand
AACGCGATGGTCGAATCTTGCCCGATTTCCAGACTCTTGCGAACCTCCGCCCGCGCCGCCGCATTCTTCGCCGGATCAAACCGCTCCAAATCCACCGCGTTGAACAGCTTCACCAGTTGCTTCTCAATGCCCGGATAAAATTTCAGCACCGAGGTTTTGATGTAATCCGATAGGCAAATCACCAGCGGCTTGACCTCATCGATCAATTTCTCCTCGACCCGCGCGTAGGCCCGGCGCTTCTGGTTCAGCCGGCTGCTTAATTTTCCCATATTGGCCTTGGCCATCCCCGCATGCGGGTGATACACATCGCATTGCCGGACCGGCAGCATCGCGTGCACGATGTCATATCGGTTGGTGGCCAGGTGCCGATCCAACCCATCCAAAAACGCGCGATACTGCCCGGCTCGCGTCGCTCCGCGCGCGGCAATTTTGACGAACTCGACTCCCTGTATCAGTTCGCCGAATCGCGTGGCGATCAGATCGACGCGGTGCCCGCGTTTTGTCAGTAGAGAGGCGATTTGTGCCGTGTAGCGCTCGGCTCCGCCGCGCTGGGGATCGGCTCGAAAGATGACCAGTGCGATGTTCAATAAGGGCAAATTACGGGCAGCGGGAGGGCGCGTAAAGCGAAGAGGGCCGCAAGGCATGGCGAACACAACGCGCACGCGAGCGTTTCGCATAAGATTTGGCGGTTCAATGGGATGCGCGAGGGACGTTTTGATTTCGCTCCAGCGACTTTCTGCTGCAAAATGTTCTAATGCCTGGGGTTGTAACGGTTTGCGATTTCCTGGAACACATTTTTGTAAGGGTCCGCGCGCCAAACGAAATTAGATTGCGCTAGAGGCCGCGCGGAAGGGATGGCAGGGATAGGGGTTAAGAAAATCGGTCCGAAACTTTCACCCCGGCAGGCCTATATGGGGGAGGTGTGGGCGGGGGAGTGGGTAGTGGTTAGTGGCTAGTGATTAGAGGGAAGGTGAAAAAACCGAGTTTTATGGGTGGAAAATATTTTGGGGGCGTTACGTGGGGTGATTGGAAATGAATGGCGAAGGGAAGCAGGCGAGATTCAGGGCGTTTTGGCGCGCGAATTTTTGCGAATGGGGTAGAATTTGGCGCGGTCGGAATGGAACGGGGCCATCGCGATGGGGAGCCCTTTTGGGCCCAGTTCGACTAACGCGCTTTTGGAAAGGTTTCTCACCTTGGGCTTCTTTTACGCAGAATATTGGTAGCATCTCCTATCGCTTTACTCTTTTCAGCACCTTATTCGCTCACAATTCTCCAGCCCTCCACAGGACCGTCTGGTAAGAACGTTTTCACAGGCGAATCGCAATGAATCCGAATAACTTTGGGCTCTTTCGGATCATGCATTGCCTCAATGCCGACGACTTTAAATTCAGCGGTTGTCTCAGGTCCCAACAGTTGAATTTTCTGGCCTATACGTAATCTACCATGCTCGATACGAACGTCTAATCCAATGCGCCCCTTATATTGTGGTAACAAGGCCGCGATATTAACAAATCGAAGTACAATACCGTCTAGTTGATCAGTGGACATATCATTCATAGTTTACCTCATCGTCACTGCTCCATTGGCATCATCTATTCTTAGAATGTAGTCACCGCCATCCACCTGACCCTCCGTTGCAACGGGGAAACTCTCTGCGGCAACGAATTATTTCGATTGGACAAAAGCCTCCTTGCGGGCAAGCCTCTCGACAATACTCTTCGCCAATGCCCGGTATACATCAAGTGGCGGCGTATCAGTTGGCACAAACTGAATCTTTTTAACGTGATACGCAGTTCCTAAGCCTTGATTAGCATCCATGACACCGTTGAGGACATGCTGTCGTACGTCTTCGGCACTGATCCGCTTAGCTTGACTATCCTTTACGGGCAATGGCTGCACAATGACCTGACCGTCCGTTTCATTACCAAACGCGAGTCCCAAAAGATTGTGTGCCGGTCCCGTGATCCTAACGGCCTTGTACCACTCGTTGTCTTGAATGAATTGCATATATCCCTCATCAAAAATTTGGTGCTGGAAAGCGCATTTGAGCGGCCTCATGTGCTGCGCTATAGCTTGGACCGTACTTTTGCATATACCAAGCCTCGGCTGTCTCGTGTTTTAACAGTTGGATATCTTCGTTGGTGAACGTGCCGTTTTCCAATCGCGACCAAGACTCCGCGATTGAAATATCGCTGTCGAATCGCCCCATAGTTGCGGGAATACCATAATCGACGTATCGATCGAGAAGGTGCTCGTTATTGTAGAGGTGATCTTTAATATTTTGAATATTTTCTTCGCGAAAACCGGTATTTTCTGCTATCGATTGAACATCAGTCGTACTCTCGCGAATAGCATCGTACGCCTCGTCTGCCGGTCCACGGAACGACCCAGCTCCAGTTTGGGGGAGGGTCTCTGCTACGCCCGCCGCCTCTCCCCCCGCTTCGACGATGCCCGCCTCGGTCACGTAAAATCCCTTGATTGGAGCCAGCATCGAAATCTCCCGTGCGCCATTGTAACCAAACTACCCGCACCGCACCTGAATATACTTTGGCGGAAACATTTGAAATTGCCAAGGCGGGCAAAGCAGGTTGGGATTATATTGGGGCTGCTTGAGCAGCCCGTCCCAAATGCTCAGCCGGATGAATTCCCGTTCAGCCTCAATGGGAACACAATCGGGGAAAACACGCTTGGATGGCCAGGTGATACGGCTTACAGGCGGCATCCACGGCGGCGTCAGCTTTTCTAACCCCAAGCGCCATGCGGCCAACAGACGGAGAAGGCTTGCGACCAATTTCGGATCATCCGGAGCAAGGCTGTGGCTCCAGAAAATCGCCTCCATCGCTTCGTTTGAACGGGGTGTAAATAACAGACAACCCCCGCGATGGAGGAAAAACTGCGCCAATTCCTGCCTTGGGGTCATTGAACGGAGCAATCGCCAATCATTTGCTTGCTCTGGCGTCATTTTGTGGGGCCATTCGAGATAGTAGGAGTCCGGCTGGCTATCAAAACCTTTGATCGCGCATTCGATGTTGAATCGCTCAGCCTCGTCTTCCCAACGCGCGAAGCCGTGTCGCACGGTCGTGACCAATTTGAGCGGATAACCCAGCCTCCGCCCGATTGCGATGTACATGATAGACATGGGCAAGCACATGCCGAGATCACCGTTGACGATCCCATGAAGAAAGCTGTTGCGTGCGTCTTTCCAGAACGCCAGTTCATCCATGTCGTTCATTGCAGGGTCGATCTTCACGTGAAATCGCTCTTGCAATACGGTGCTCAGCACCGCGCAGCGGAACACGGATTGCGAGTCCTTGAAACGCTCAGGGCGCCGTCTGAAAACGTATGCTAGGCGTCCGGTTTGTTCACACACCGCTTGGGCGCAATCGTCCAACGCCTTCAGGCAATTAGGAATGTCGATATTCTCAGCCCCGGGCAAGCCTTCGGCACATCGCAGATGAAGTTCGGCGATGTCGTATCGGGCCAGCTCGTCGTCCGACAAACCGATGAGATCGTGAAGGGATAAATCCGACGGAAGTGGGCAGGTTGCTCTATCGAGCGAGGGTGTCGGTATTATAGCCTGCATACGCTCACCCCATTTTGGACGAGGATTATCGCCTGTGGGACAAGCAAGTCAACTTTTGTCGGCTCGATACGACATGGCTTCCAATTGGGACATAAAACTGGGACGTAGCGGTTCTGTCTCAACCCTCCATACTCTACTTCGCTCATCCCATCCCGTGACATTTTACCGGCGAAATACGGCTGTCCCCACGATTCAAATACGCACAGCTGTCCGACGATGACGGCCTTGTCTGCTCCGCGATTTGCCCCTACCATTTTCGCACCATACGGAGCAAAACCCATGAACTACCGAATCCTCGGCCGCACCGGCGTCAAAGTCACTCCCCTGTGCCTGGGGACCATGAATTTTGGCGGCCGGTCCGACGCCGCTGAATCCCGCAAAGTTCTCGACAATTACCTGGAACTGGGCGGGAACTTCATCGACACCGCCAACGTCTACAACGACGGACGCTCCGAAGCCATCATCGGCGACTGGATGAAAGAGACCGGCACGCGCGACCGGATCGTTCTTTCGACCAAAGTTCATGGCCGCCGGTCGCAGCATGTCAATGACGCCGGCAACCACCGCTGGCACATCGTCCGCGAAGTGGAGAATTCCCTTCGCCGGCTCAAGACCGACCGCATCGACATCTACCACATTCACCGCCCCGATCCGGATACGCCCATCGACCAGACGCTCCGCGCCCTCGACTCTCTCGTCCGGCAGGGGAAAGTGCTCTATCTCGCCAGCAGTGTCTTCTCGGCCTGGCAATTGATCGAAGCCCATTACGTCGCCAAGGAATTGGGCACCGCACGCTTCGACGTTGAGCAGCCGCAGCTCAACATCATCGACCGCCGTATTGAGGCGGATGTGCTCCCCGCCTGCAGAAAATATGAGATCGCGGTGATTGCCTGGGCCCCCGTCGCCCGCGGCCGCTTGGCCGGCGCCTACACCCGCGGCGGGCGAAAGATTCCTGATGGCACCTGGTACAAGGCGCAGAATAAAACCGATTTCCCTGCCAGCCAATGGCCCCTCATGGAAGGCGTCGACAAGCTCGCCGATGCCAAGGGAGTCTCCTCCAGCCAGTTCTCGATCGCCTGGTGCCTCCAAGTCCCCGGCGTCACCTGTCCGATCATCGGCCCGCGCACGCTCGAGCAGCTCAAGGA
>CAZCKE010000352.1:0-4735 GCA_964499005.1 uncultured Tepidisphaeraceae bacterium | reverse complement strand
GGGGGATTGGGGGGCGATTAAACGGTTCCGAGCCGGCTTGGGGGCATCAGGGATATCCCGTTGTGGATGAGAAGGGGATTTTGATCGGCGTGCTGACGAGGCGGGATTTTGCGAATCCTTCTCTGGAGAGGACGAAGCGCGCCGCCGAAGTGCTGCGAAGGCCGCCGATCGTTGTGTATGCGGATTTGTCGCTGCGGGAGGCGGCGGATCACATGGTGAATTACGACGTGGGGCGTGTGCCGGTAGTGAAGCGAGGAGAACTCGGGAAGGTGGTGGGGATCATCACGCGCAGCGATATCCTGGCGGCGCAGCGGCGGAGGGTGAATGAGATGAAGAGGGAGGGGAGAGGGTGATTGGTAATTGATACGTGGTGATTGATTTCTAGAAGCTGATTCAAAACCTCCCGCGCGGCATCACCGCCCATCCGACTGATGTGTGGATGAAGCAAGTGGCTCGAAACCTCACCATGTCCGGCTGCGATCTTCTTTCGCGCTGCGGATATCTGCTGCACGACCGGGACGCGAAGTTTTCCTGCAGCTTTGACATGATTTTTCGTTCCGCGGGCATCGATCCGCGGGCCCCAACGCCGCAAAGCCCCAATCTTTGTGTCCGCCGAACGCTTTGTCTGTTCGATCAAATCGGAGTGTCTGGGCCGGATGGTCTTCTTCGGCGAGGCATCACTGCGCCACGCCGTCGTAAAATACACCGAGCATTACCACTTGGAGCGGGCCCATCAAGGGAGGGAGAATCGGCTGCTATTTCCGAAGCACGCCGATAAGGATTGTCCTCGTGATGGACCGGTGCAGTGCCGGGAGCGATTGGGCGGATTGTTAAAATTCTATTACAAGGAGGTCGCGTGAGGCGCGGATGAATTATTTTACACTACGGGTTGGAAGCGTTGGGGAAGAAATTGGGATCGGCCATGACCGATACGCCATCGGGAGAGGCCGAATCACTGAACGCCGCCATAAGCTTTCGATAATAGCTACGTCTTGGAAATGTTCTTTAATCCGACGAAATCAGTATTGGGGGAGAATGCCTCGTAGGTGTGTCGAGTCAGACGATCGGGGACGTTAATGGCTTTGCCTTGAAAAGCGGCCCGATCACCCCAGGAATCGACGAGGGCGATTTGAAACCCGGCAGTTTCGAATCCCTCGATCACCGCGGCAGTGTTGGGGCCGAACCAGTTGCTGTAATCTTTTGGACCCAGTTCAAATTCGCGGTACTGACGCCAAATCGGCGTCCTCTGAAGATCGGCTTTGGGCGCGATAGGAGTCGGAGCGCCATCGGACCCACGCAGCCAAGGATGATTGTCGATCACGTGCGTCTCGACGAAAATTTGGCCCTGCGTGACGCTTCGAAGCCGATCTATGGCCAGCAGCGGGTAACGCAAGTGATAAAGCACGCCAAAGAAGAGCACGATGTCAAAAGTTCCAAGTTCGCGAGGTGATAAGGTATAGGCCGAACCTTTAATATATTGCACCTTTGATCCGAGGATTTCCTTGAGTCGGTAGAAGCCGACCTCCTCGGGGTCTTCCAGGCTATAAGCGATGACTTCGCTGGCGCCACGGCGTTCGCATTCGAAGCTGAAGCAGCCATGCCATGCGCCGACGTCGAGAACGCGTTTGCCGGCCAAATTGGCCGGGAGTTTGGCGTGCGTGCAAAGATCACTGATGGAATTGCGGCCCGGGACGAAGACGCCTTGAAAGATTTCCCACTTTTGATGCCAGACGACCCCTTGGAAGAATGATTCAGCGTAAAAACCTGCCGGAGCTGGTGACGGTACAAGATCCGATTTTTTAAACAACATGAATCGATTTCCTTAATAGATTGCACGCAATACGATCAAACTCAATTGCCTAGATGATAATGGATTTTGAGTGATCCGGCATTCATCGACGTGCGTTTTTTGGCGAGCTGAAGGATGCGGACCGGGAGGCGAAGGTTCTTGTGGCCGATGTGAGGGGATCGAGCCGCATTCAGGGCAGCGGTTGGGAGTGGCGCGGAGGTTGTAGCCGCAGTGGAGGCATTTGCTCTGGCGTGACATTTCGTATTCGACCCATCGGATGATCCGGGACCAGGTGAATCTTAATAGGGCTATGACGGGCCAGATGCCGGTGAGCAGCCAGAAGATGATTGCGTTATAGGTGATGGATGCTGTGAGATAGTTGATCGGGAGAGAGCGCGCTCGAAGGATCCCAAAATTGCTTCCTAAGTACACGAAAATGACTTTCCCATTTGGTGATAGGTTTACAGTCCCGCTTGCACGGCTCGACGTGAATCTAAATCCCCCAAATTGATGGTACGAATACACCGTCTTGTGAGGATCGGCATCCACGCCTGGGCGAGAATTCGGCGTCCCCAGGGAAAAGGAAGTGATGTTCTTGTCGGGCCATGGGCCGAAAGTGAATAGATAAATTCCTGCCGTCTGAAAAGCGATATCGACATATCGACCGCCGGATCGGGCGAAACGAATGCTTGGCCAAAAGGCGGAGGCCAACAGAGTGAAAATGAAAATGGTCGTCAAGAAGAGAAACAAAAGACGCGAGGTAGTTTGAGCAAGGGCGCGAGGGAATGACGGGTGCGTAGGCGAAGAGCGGGGATCGGTCGCGACAGCGGTCACCGATGTGATTATATCAGAGGCCGGCGTAAGAGCGGTCTTAAACTCGTCGCACAAGTGCGGCCGCTAAACGGGCGTCGGGTTGGGTGGGTTAGAGACAGCGGATGGCGATCAGGATTTGGTCGTCCACGGACGGAGCGTTTTCGGTGAAGAAGGAGACGGCGGTGCGGATTTGGTCAATGCATTGCTGCGGGGTGGAGTGAAAAGGTAGACTTGAGCGGTCGGCGTTTTTTTCAAGCACGTGGTTTGGGAGGAATTTCATGTGGATGCGGATGATCGCGTATTGGTCTGTTGTGGTGCTGGCGAGTGGGGCGGCGTTGGGTGAGGAAAAATATACGATTCATGAGAACGTGAAGGAAGGGGAAGTGGGGCGGTTTTCGCTGGATGCGGATACCAAGACGGACGTCACAACCGCCAGCGGTGGGGACAAAACGGTTAACAAGACGGAGACGGGGCAGATTTGGAAGGTGACGATGACGTCGTTGGAAGTGAAGGATGGGTCGGCGACCAAGGGGAAGATCGAGATCGATGCGGACGGCGTGGATGTGGTGAAGCATAATGGGGAGATTCAGACCAAATCATCATGTCCGTTCGCGGGCAAGAGCATCACCGTGACGCGGCATCCGGACGAGTCGATCACCAACGATTTTCAAGGGGATTCGCCGGACGATGACGAGAATTTGTTGAATGGGTTTTTGACGCCGGATGAGGATATGTATCCCGATCAGCCGGTGGCGGTGGGGGAGACGTGGGACAGCAGCGACAAACAGAAGAAGCATGCGAGCCTGGGCCCCAACGATCAAATGATGGCGGAGTGCCGATTGGATTGGGTGAAGATGGTGGATGGGAAGCAGATGGCGCAAATCACGAATTCGACGGCGATCATTTACCATGAGTCGGGGAACGTGGAGATGGATTATGGGGTGACCTCGACGCTGCTGGTGGACCTGGCCCGGGGGATGATTGTCAAGTGTGATCAGAAGGGGTCGAGCAAGTACAAGACGGCTCCGAAAGAGGCGACGCAGATGAGCGGGGGGATGGAGTTTAGTTTTCATGCGGAAGAGTTGCCGGTGAAGGCGGGAGCGGCGACGAAACCGTGAGGAAATGGCGATTTCCTTTCGGGGGCGGCAAATTTTTACCGCAGAGCCGCAGAGAGCGCGGAGAAAAGAGTTCAAATTTTATCTGCGCAAATCGGATTTCAAACTTTGGTAATTCCGTATTTCGCTGCGTTTTCCGCATCTCCGCCGTTCAAATTGTTCAGGGTTGATAAGAATAAGTGGAATAGGGGAGTCGGGGGCTCATACAATAGGAGGCCATTCTCGGGAGCGAGTTATGTCGATGTTTAATCCTTCGCCGTATGGACAGCGGAACCAGGGTTACCCGTTGGATTATGGAGCCCAGGCTGGGTCGGGGGTGGTGGTTTCGTTTTTTAATGCGGTTTATGCATGGATGTGCGCGGGGTTGGCGCTGACGGCGGTCGTGGCGTGGTGGGCGTCGACCCGGCCGGATGTGATGGCGCATGTATTTCGTGGGCCGATATTGATTGGGCTGTTTCTGGCACAGCTTGTACTGGTGGGAGTGATATCGGCGGCGACGCGGCAGTTGAATGCCAGCGTTGCGACCGGATTGTTTTTGCTCTATGCGGCGCTGAATGGGTTGACACTGTCGGCGATCTTCATCGTGTATACGGCGTCAAGCGTCGCGGGGGCGTTCGTGGCGTCGGCGGCGATGTTCGGGGTCATGAGCGTTATCGGCATGATCACCAAGGCGGACCTGTCAGGGTTGGGGAAAATCCTGTTCATGGGGTTGATTGGGCTCATTGTGGCATCGCTGGTGAATGTGTTTCTCGCACATGGAGCGATCACCTGGCTGCTGTCGTATGCGGGGGTGGTGATCTTCGTGGGGCTGACGGCGTATGACACACAAAAGTTGAAGCAACTGGCAGTGGCGACGGCGGGAGATCAGGCGATGGCGTCGCGGTTTGCGGTCAATGGGGCACTGACACTGTATCTGGATTTCCTGAACCTGTTCTTGTTCCTGTTGCAGATCATGAGGCAGGAGAGGAGACGGTAAGGGAATTTTGAATTTTGATTTTCAATTGCCCCTGCCTGAGTG
>CAZCKE010000351.1:0-4738 GCA_964499005.1 uncultured Tepidisphaeraceae bacterium | reverse complement strand
GGGAGCGATTTGCTCCTGCAAATCGCGGGGGCGCGAGGCGCCCCCTTGAGACCGAGTAGCAGGGGATCGGTTCGAGATCGGGGCTTGACGTGGCGGCGCTTCAGCGATTCATAGAGAAAGTGACCATGCCGCTAGAATCGCTTGATCTCGAAGACGCCCTCCTCGACGAGTTCGTGGAAATGCTGTCCGGTCTCAGCGAGACGCAGATCAAGGCGCTCGTACATGCGCGCGTGCCGTCGTCGTCGGAGCGGAGGACGTTCGAAACGTCGAGCACCGGAGTGACGCGGATGACGTTGACGCTCCTCGCGGGCCGCTGCCTCGTGCGCCAGAAGCTCCGGACGATTCCCCCGCCGCGCGTGTAGGCTTTGGGGTCACGGCCTCCATTGGCCGAATCGCCGGAGCGTGACGCGCGGCGCCGAAGAAGGCGGTGGCTCTGCTCGATGGATGTGGAGCGCGTTCCTTCCTCCGCCGCCCAGGAGGTCGTCCGGCGGACGGGAACCACACGGGCGCCGCCGACCCCGCTCTCGATCACCTCGCCGGTCTCTCGATACGTGGAGCGACCGAGAGCGATGCGCGGCGCACGGTGCGACTCGAACTCGGTGTGGGATCGGATGCAGTGAGCGCTCATGCATCATCGCCTCGGCGACTGCAGGAACCGCTCGCATCAGCCTCTTTGAGATTGGCCCGACGCTTGCTCAAGCTTCGGTTGCCGCCGCCGTTCTACTTGATTGAACGGACAGCGAGCCATCGAGGCAGAATCGTGAAAAAGGCAGTCCCGGCGTCTCGCGACGCGAACACCACCACGTCGACCCCGCGCACCATGCGCCGCGCGTCGGTCGTCTCCATTCTCGCACTCCTCGGCGCATGCGCGTCTGCCGCCTGCACCGCGGCCCCGACTACCCTCGACGACGGCCTCGGCTCGGTGACGCAGAACACCACGGCCGGGAACGCGACGCACTTTGCCACCGGCGACGGCGGGACCGCCGCGGCGGCGCCGGACTGCAGCCTCGCGGAAGAGGGTTGCCCCTGCGACAAGGAAGGCGACACCACCGCGTGCGCCGGTCCGAAGATCCGCACCGGAAACTACACCTCATGTGCGCCAGGCACGCGCGCTTGCGTCGCGGGCCTCTGGGGCGCTTGCCTGGGCAAGGCGATTGCCTCGGAATCCGCTACGTTGACGCAGGATTACGGCAGCCCCTGCCACGACGACGAGACGGTGCACTGGGGGCCGATCGACGTCAAAGGAAGCACGCCGAGCGGCGCCAACATCGACGTCCTCGTGCAGGCGGCGGCGTCCGAGTCGCGCCTCAGCGCGGCGCCGGTGGTGCGCGTGGCTCAGTTCAACGGGACCTCGCATGGGTCGTGGGCAAGCGCCGACGTGGACGCGGCTCTTGCCGCGGCGGGCGTGGCGGCGGCACCCTGGCTGCGCATCACGCTTTCGCTCACGGGCTCGCAGATCAACTCGGCCCCGAGCGTGACCGAGTGGCGTCAAGAGTCGTCCTGCACGCCGTCGCACTGACGCGATAACGCGGCTCCGCCGGACGCCAGTGGGCCGTCCGCGCTCCGCCCAGCGAGATAAGCGGGCCCAGGTCCCGTGCCCGATATCGCGCGGAAGAACCGCCTACGCCCCGCAGCGGTGGACTCACACGCAGCCCCGGGATTGTCGGGTCCCGTACGCGTGCCCGTGCCCGTGCCCGTGCCCGATATCGCGCGGAAGAACCGCCTACGCCCCGCAGCGGTGGACTCACACGCAGCCGGTGACGGTGAGCTCATTCCCGATTTTCGGGCACGGGCACGGGCACGGGCACGGGCCGAGTACCGTTCGGACCGGGGGGTCAAACTGCTGGCGTCATGCCGCCGACGGGCCTCACTCAGCGCCCCAAGACGCCAAGGCGCCAACACCGCCAAGGTTCTGGCACGCCAAGGGACGCGCAAAATCACTCGCAGTTTCGAGGGATCGGAGCTCGCCAAGGGCTGGCCTCGCTGTTGCAATAGACCTGAGGGCAGCACGCAGCAGACACATCTCGACGGCTCGCATCGGAGCCGGCTCGTAGCCGGCGTTTGGGCGATGGCCAGGGTGCTGGAGGAGGGCAGGCGCCATGACCCCGTTTATGTCGATAAGTATTATTCCCGTGGACACCTTTCGCGATCAGGAGCCAACGTCATTCCGCGAAGTCGTCGCGTATCTTCGCGGTATCGCCGACGCGCTATCCGCGCGAACGCCGATCGACCGCCCCATCTCGCTCGCGCCCGACATGGGCCGATTTCCAAGCATCAGGGCGGGCAGCTCGCCGGCCAGTGCTTCGTCCGGCATGCGGCTCACGCTCCGGTTCGGTGAGCTCCCGTACGACCGCGCCAGCGTCTGGCCGCACGTCGTCGTCGGCGCGGATTGGGAAGTCACGCGCGGCGGCTCGAGGACGGTCGACCTGGGGGCGCTCGAACCCTCGCAGAGCTCCTGGCCGGCGCTGAGGCGCGGCACCCTTCCCTACGACGCGCCGAGCATCTCCCTGGCCCCGCGCCCCTCGATGGTCCCCACCTGGGTGGACGAGCGAAGCAGCGAAGTCCGCCTGAAGGCCAACCGACTGCCCGTCGAATGGTACGAGCTGACGGGAACCCCTTCGAGCTACCCCGCCCCCGCAGCCATCCGGGCCTGACGGAAGTTCCGAGGACGGCCGAGAGATCGCAACGACGGCCTCGCCCGCGTCATCTAAGATGGCGCGGGATCGAGGACCGTCGTGTCGACCCAGGCCGCCCCCCTTCCCAACCCCACGCGGGATGACGCACCCGCCAAGCCAGCGCTCGCGCGGCGCCTCCCCCTCCTCGTGCTGGCCGCCGTCGCGGCGCTCGGATACGGAGGCTACAAGCTCTGGGACCGTGGCCGCCCTTACGAGTGGAGCGGCACGGTCGAAGCCCGGACCATCGGGGTCGGCTCTCGCGTGGGCGGGCGCGTCAAGGCGGTTCTGGCGCGCGAGGGGGACCGCGTGAAGGCCGGCCAACCCCTGCTCGAGATCGAGTCCGCCGATCTGCCCGCCCAGCGGCTGATGGCCAAGGGCGAACTGGCACAAGCGAACGCAAACCTGAATCGGCTGAAGAACGGCGCGCGACCGGAGGAGATCGAACAGGCCAAAGCGAGGGCGCAGACCGCCGCGGCCGCCCTCGCCGAGACGCGCGCAGGCGCTCGCAGCGAGCAGATCGCGGCGGCCAGAGCTCGCCTCGTGGCGGCGCAAGTCGCCGCGGACAAGGCGGCCGTCGACGCGGAGCGAGCCCACGCGCTCTTCTCGACGCAGGCCATCTCGGAAGCGCAGCGCGACGACACCGACGCGGCGTACAAGGGAGCGGTCGCTCAGCGCGAGGCGGCCGCGCACGAGCTCGAGGAGCTCACCAACGGATCGCGGCGCGAGGACATCGTGCAGGCGCAGGCACGCGCGGTCGAGGCCCGCGCGAGCCAGAGCCTGGTGCAGGCGGGCTCACGCGTGGAGGACATCGAAGCGGCCGAAGGGGCCGTGGAAGCCGCTCAGGGAAAGCTGGACCAGATCGACGTCCTCGTCGGAGAGCTCGTCGTGCGGGCCCCTCGCCCGTCGCGCGTCGAATCGCTCGACCTCCGCCCCGGCGACATTCTTGCCCCCAATGCCACGGCCGCGTCGCTCGTCGAGGACGGAGAGCTCTACGTGCGCATCTACGTCCCCGAGACCGAGATCGGCCATATCCGTCCCGCCCAGGACGTGCCCATCTCGGTGGACTCGTTCCCGAAGCGCACCTTCCAGGGAGTCGTCGAGTACATCAGCGCCGTCGGCGAGTACTCCCCGCGCAACCTGCAGACGGCCGACGAACGAGCCAACCAGGTCTTTGCCACGCGCATCGGGATCCGCGAGGGCGAGAGCGATCTGCGCGCTGGAATGGCCGCGTTCATCCGCGTACCGAAATGAGTACGGAGCTCGGGGGGGACGCCGCGCCGGCGATCTCGGTGCGCGAGGTCACGCGAAACTTCGGGGCGTTCCGTGCACTCGACCGCGTCGACCTCACAGTGAAGGCGGGGACCATCTACGGCCTGCTCGGCCCCAACGGCTCCGGTAAGTCCACGCTGATCCGCATCCTCTGCGGCCTGCTCCCGCCGACGGCGGGCACGGCGAGCGTGCTCGGGCTGGACGTCACGACCCAGGGCGACGCGATCCGGCGGCGCATCGGCTACATGAGCCAGAAGTTCGCTCTCTACGACGACCTGACCGTCCGGGAGAACCTCGAGTTTTACGCACGGGTCTACGGCCTCGCCGGTGCTCGCCTCCGGCAGCGGCGCGACGCCGCCATCGAGCTGACGCACATCGGCCCGTACATGGACCGGCGGGCCGCCCTGCTGTCGGGCGGCTGGAAGCAGCGGCTGGCGCTCGGGACGGCGCTGATGCACGAGCCGCGCGTCGTTTTTCTCGACGAGCCGACCGCCGGCATCGACCCGGTCGCGAGGCGCGAGCTCTGGGACTTGCTCTTCAAGCTCGCCGCCGACGGCATCACGCTCCTCGTGACCACCCACTACATGGACGAGGCCGAGCGCTGCGGCGAGGTCGGCTACCTCTACCTCTCGCGCATGATCGTGAGCGGAACGCCGGGCGAACTCAAGGCGCTGCCCGCCGTCAACCGCCCGGGCACGCGCCGCGTCGAAATCGAGACTCGCGGGGAGCCGGCCCGCGCGTTTCTTTTCGTGCAGAAGCAGGACTTCATCTCCAACGCGACGATCTTCGGGCAG
>CAZCKE010000350.1:0-4749 GCA_964499005.1 uncultured Tepidisphaeraceae bacterium | reverse complement strand
TTGTAATAGAAATAATCTTGAATTGAAATCAAATCTGAAACCGGCGGCGTGTCACCACGCTTGCTGAAATCGCGCGGCTCATACATTCTCATCAGGCATCCCTTTCCCAAGTCATTTAAGGGCCTATGTTTATGATTTTAAAACCTGGCTATGGCGACAAAATTAGCCGCTCGACTGAACGTGAAGCGGCCTTTTTAGCCGGGCAATTACAATCATTGCCTCGCCCAGCAACAAACACGTAATGTCAGGTACAGCAATGCTTTATCTAAATCATCCCAGCGCAAAAGACAAAATCCAGACCTCTTCCGTCTCGTCCGATTCGGAAGATTTCTGGCTTTTACACCGAGATTATGTCGTCTCTTTTTCCAAAAGCGACTCGCGGAATAGTACCGAGAATAACATGCGCAGTCAACAGAAAAGCAGCATCCGATGTGAAAATCGGATGCTGCCTGATCTTATGGATGGGTCGCGAATCGAAGTGATGAGTTACTTCAGCTCGACAGTCGCGCCCTGCTCTTCCAATTCCTTCTTGAGCTTGTCGGCATCGGCCTTGGGGAGCGCTTCCTTGACGGTTTTGGGAGCGCCCTCGACAAGGTCCTTGGCTTCCTTGAGGCCCAGGTTGGTCGCGGCACGGACGACCTTGATGACGTTGATCTTCTTTTCGCCCGAAGCCTTGAGGATGACATCGAATGTAGTCTTCTCCTCGGCCGGAGCTGCCGCTGCCGCCCCACCGCCGCCTCCGCCGGGAGCCGCCATCATTACGGCGCCGCCGGCGGCCGCTTCGATGCCATGGGCTTCTTTGAGATAAGCAGCGATGTCGACCGCTTGCTTCAACGTTAAACCGGCTAGACGGTCGCCCAGTTCCTTGATGTCCGCAGTTACTTCAGCCATGACTTCATCTCCAGGCCTTTACGCGGCCCAAACGTGTCGATTTGCACCCCGTCACAATGCCCGCTTCACGTTGAAGCGGTTTAACCCCAAAGGGGCATGGGAACTGTCGGATGCTCGCGATTCCAAGCTCCATGGCACAGCCGCGGAGCTTGAGTTGATTCGTTTTACGATGCGGCCGGGGCCGGGGTTTCCGGCGGGGCCGATTTCTTTGCTTTCTCCTCGATTGCCTTGAGCACTCCGCCGAGACGGCCGCCGGGACCTTTGAGCGCGCCGGCCAGTTTGCGGCCGGGGCCCAGCAGGAGCGCGACGATATTGGCAATGGCTTCCTCTCGTGTGGGGAGCTTGCTGGCCTGCTCGATCCCCTTGTCGCCCAGGTAAAGCTCGCCGTCGAAGAATACGCCCCGCAATTCGAGCTTTTCGTCGGCTTTCTTTTCGTCGGCCAGGAGCCGGGCGATCGCGGCGATGCTCGCCTTGCCGTAGACGACCGCGCTGGGGCCGTTGAGAAGCTTCTCGAAGCCTTTGAGCTTGGTCTTGGAGGCGGCGCGGACGGCCAGCGTGTTTTTCACGACAGTCATCGAGAGGCCTTTTTCACGCAGCTTGCGGCGAAGCTGGTTATTCTTGACGCCGTCGATGCCGCGGGGGTTGATCACCGCCACACCCTCCAACGAGGTAAATTTCGTGGTCAGTTCTTTTTCGATCAGGCTCTTCACTTTTTTGCTCATGGCCGCGTCCTTCGTTTTCGATTTCGTTAATGGCTCAAATCAACAGGCTTCAATGCACCGCCAGTTCAACCGCTGGTGTCATCGATCCCTTGATGACCGCCTTCTTGATGAAGGCCCCCTTGCTGGTCTGGGGTTTCATCCGATGGATCTGGGCGACCATCGCGTTGATGTTGTCCAGCAGGCGCTGCTTGTCGAAGCTCATCTTGCCGACGACCGTGTGGACATTCCCGCCAGCGTCGTTGCGGAATTCGATTTTTCCGGCGGCATATTCGCGAACAGCCGCGGCGATATCAGGAGTGACGGTGCCGGCCTTGGGGGAGGGCATCAAGCCCTTGGGACCCAAGACTTTACCGAGTCGACCGACGAATCGCATCATATCGGGGGTTGCAATGGCAACATCAAAGTCTGAGAAATTCTCTTTTTCGATCGCGGCAACCAGGTCTTGGCCGCCGGCTCGCACAGCACCTGCCGCGGTCGCCTGCGCGACGAGGTGATCGGGGCAAAATGCCACGACTCGCTTGGTCTTTCCCACACCGTGAGGCAGGGAGAGAGACCCGCGGATCATCTGATCCGCCTGCTTGGCATCGATTCCCAGTGCGAAGATCAATTCGACTGATTGATCGAATTTGGTCGGGGCAAAGCTTTTGAGAACATCAACGGCCGCATCGACCGCAACCGGTCCAGTCGCAACCTTCTTGGCCGCTTCGGTGTATCGTTTGGATCTTTTGACAATGACAGGCATGAACGATTCGCTCCTGATCGCGGGCAAGCCCCGCGGAAAGCTCCCACTGTTTCAGCCCGTGGTGCGGCTTTAACGATGATTATTGTCTCTTCTTTGTGTTTCGCCGCCGAATGGGCGTTACCAAATCGGTCACTAAGAATACGTCGATAAAGTGATCTTCAAAATCGTCTTCGGTCGTGGCTCCAGCAAACTTTGGAGCCACGACGTGCAGCGAGCGGCCACCGGGATGAAGCAATGCCATATCGCGAGCCAGAACATCCACTTCGCCGCCGTCACCCTTAATAATGGTGAAGGGCTTGAAAGGAGTCCGGTCGAGGAATGTTTTCACCCGAGCGGGACTCATGACTCAGCCTTCCACCGTAATTCCCATCGACCGCGCGGTGCCCGCGATAATTCGGGCCGCATGGTCTTCATCGAACGCGTTGAGGTCTTTGCCCTTCTCTTTGGCGATCGCTTTGCACTGGGCCATCGTCAGCTTGCCGATTTTGTTCTTGTTCGGTTCACCGCTGCCTTTTTCAGCCTTCACGGCGTCCTTCAATAGCACGCTGGCGGGCGGGCTTTTCAATTCCATATCAAACGGGCGGTTTTTGTAAACCCTTACGAGGCAGCCAATCACTTTGCCCTTGGGATGAGCGGACCTTGCGTTGAATCGCTTGATGAACTGGCCCGGATTCACGCCATGCTGGCCCAGGGCCGGTCCGATCGGAGGAGCGGGCGTGGCTGTGCCGCCGGGAGCCTGGAGTTTGAATTGAACCGTGATTTCTTTCTTTGCCATGATTCGCCTGCCCAGCCGATTTTGAACAACTTCCGCTATTCGACAATTTTGACATCAATCTTGCGCCGCGGGCGGAAGACATCGCCGGCGGGAAATCCAGTAACCGGCGGTTGATCCTGAACTACCACGGCGTCGATCATTTCTTTTCCGCCGCCGCCAGTCATGAAAACCAGCAGCCGGTACACCGGGACGGTCAGCAGTAAAAGGGCGAGGATGCTAACACCCAGGGCCAGGATTGACAAGCCGGCCAAAATCAGGCCTGGCAGGGCGAAAATCCCGACCAACAGGCGGCCCCAGCCCGGCAACGATGTGAAACGGCCCCGTGCCGACTCAAACCGCGAATAGTATTGGATCACGCGAAGCATGACGGGAGAGTGTAGAGAGGCCGGAAGCGAGTGACCACTATAACTTCTCGATCTGCCAATATTCCAACTCCAGGGGCGTCGGGCGGCCGAAGATGGTGGCGATAATCCGGACCATTCCTTTGTCGGGGATGATCTCATCAACGTCGCCCTCAAAGTTGACGAAGGGGCCTTCGGTGACTTTGATGCGGTCGCCACGCTTGTAGGAAGTCTGGATGGTCGGGCCGGTGTCTTCGGGTTTTTCGGCAGCCTCGACCATCTTGGCTTCGTCTTTGGGGCTCATTGGGGTGGGCTTGCCGTTGGAGCCAATGAAGTCGCCGACACCGTCGGTTTCCTTGATCATGAACCAGACTTTTTCGGGGATCATCCCGTTCTTATCCAGCTCGAGTTCGATGAAGACATAGCCCGGATAGAGTTTGCGGTCGGTATCACGGCGCTTGCCGTCCTTGATCTGGCGCACTTTCTCGACGGGGACGAGGATACGGCCGACCTGAGGCTCCAGGGCCTCGATCTTCACCTTCCGCGCCAATGACTCGCGCACGCGGTCTTCCTTGTTACTGGCCACTCTCAAGACGAAAAATTGCATAGCGAACCGTCGGGATGAAAGGTGTCTACTGCTGTTTGATGAACGGGGGCGGCGTCTTCAAGACGCCGATCAACCAGAATATCGTGTGAAACATCAGATCGTAGAGAAACAGGATCGCCGCCATCAGGAACATGAAGAGGATTACAATTTTGGTCGAGCCGATCAGCTCCTTGCGGCTGGTCCAGTTCACGCGCTTCATCTCGCTGTCGGTGGCGATCATGAAATCCACTGCGTTGGGCTTATTCATATAATGAAATGCCAGAAGGGCGTAGCCGATGATGAACGCGCCGACCAGGACGTAGCCACCCTTGTCGTGGAGGCCGACGACTTCCTTTTGCTCCCAGAGGAAATTGGCGATCAGAAAACCGATCAGGGAGACGCCGATGACGGTGCCCATTCGCGTCCAGTATCCCTGGCCCTTTTTATAAATTCGGAAATAAGCGCCCGTAGCGGAAGCCTGGCCCGCGGACGCATAGTCCAAGGGCTTGGAAGATTTGGCCTTCTTGGGCCTTTCATCCGGCTCCTGGTCCATATCATCCTTCTCGTCATTCTTTTTCTTTACGGCTTCCATAGTGTCTCACGCCAGCACATTTTCACACGCCAGGAGGGAATCGAACCCCCAACCTGCCGCTTTGGAGACGGCCGCTCTGCCAATTGAGCTACTGGCGTAA
>CAZCKE010000349.1:0-4752 GCA_964499005.1 uncultured Tepidisphaeraceae bacterium | reverse complement strand
CACAAAGGACTCTTCCGCGAAGCCGACGGCGGCACGCTCCTGCTCGATGAGATCAGCGAAATTGCTCCCAATTTACAGGCCAAATTGCTTCGCGTGCTTCAGGAGAATTGCTTTGAGCGCGTCGGCAGCAGCCTGACGCGGCAGGTCGACGTGCGCGTCATCGCGACGACCAATCGCAACCTCGAGCAGTGCGTGCAGGCGGGAGATTTCCGCCGCGACTTGTTCTACCGGTTAAACGTCGTGCCGATCGAAATCCCGCCGCTCCGCAACCGGCCCGAGGACATTCCCGAATTGTGCCGGCATTTCCTCCACCTGGCCGCCCGCCGCGAAAAGGCCGCGTTCCGCCACATCGAGGCCGAAGCCATCCGCGTGCTGCAAAATTATGAATGGCCCGGCAACGTGCGCGAGCTCCAGAACATTCTGGAGCGCGCCGTGGTCCTTGAACGGGATCCCGGTGTCATCCGCGCCGCGGCTATCGAGCCGTGGCTCAAAGCCGGCGGGCCCGCTCCCGTCGCCGAGGGGCTCGCAGGTCGGCCACTCGCGGACGTCGAAAAGCAAGTTATCCTCAGCACGCTCCAGCAGTTCAAAGGGCATCGCATCCGCACCGCCCACGCGCTGGGCATCGGCGTGCGGACCCTGGGCATGAAACTCAAACGCTGGCGCGAAGAGGAGCAATCGGTCAACGCCCTCGCCAAGGCGGGATGATCAATCGCACGCGCAAAAGTTGCGCGTGAAGCGCAAAAGCCGCCGTCGCAATATGATCGACGGGACGGTTTTATCGGGATTTTTCCGATGGCACGGCATTTGTTTGGTTGAGGTGTTCAATGTATCTGGACCGTTTGCTGAACCAGGGCAGCACGCCGCTGCTGGAACAGTGGCTCCAGTTCACGGATGCACGGCAACGGCTGCTGGGCGAGGATGTGGTCAACATCTCGACGCCCAACTTCGTGCAAAAAGATCTCTCCCTGGAAAATTTCCAGGCGATGCTGCAAGAAAAAGTCGAGGAGCGCGACAGCAGCGGGCCGGGCAGCGTGAGTTTTGACGATATTTCTTCCGAAGTGGAGCATCCGCATCGCGGCCTGCTCTTTCACGACGGGAGCAATCGATCGGTGGATCAATTGATGTCCGATCAGGCCAAAAACGCCCTCATGCATTCGCTGGCGGTGGAACTGCTTCGCGATCAATACAGCATGATGGAAATGGCGCTGAAAGAACGCGTCGGTTAAGCGGTGAGTGACGGAAAGGCGGAGCCTTATGCTCGATATTCTCGATATGGGCGCCAGCGGCCTGACGGCCCAGCGGACCCGGCTGGATACGATCGCGGCGAATATCGCCAACATCAATACCACCCGTGACGCCAAGGGAAATATCAACCCTTATCGGCGGCGTTTCGTCGTTTTCGCCCAGGGACAGGCGGGTAATTCCGATAAGCCTGGCGTCCACGTGCAGTCGATTCAGGTCGATAAATCGCCCCCGATTCGCCGATATGAACCGGGAAACCCCGAGGCGGACAAAGACGGCTATGTCTCGCATCCCAACATTGATTTGTCGATCGAATTCGTCAACGCCCTGGAAGCCAGCCGGGCTTATGAAGCCAATGTCACGATGATGGACACCGTGAAATCGATGTTTAACTCGAGCCTGAGGCTTCTCGCGTGATCGACCCTGCTTCCAATAGTCTCCAGAAGATCTTCGGCAAGGGCGTCTTGCCGACCGATCCCGGTACGACCTCCGAAGCCGGCGGCTCCAGCTTCGCCGATGCGCTCAAAAAGAGCATCGACGAAGTCTCCCGCCTCCAGCAGGACGCCAGCCAGGCCGTCGACGATCTGGCCACCGGCAAGAGCCAGAACGTCACCGGCGTCATGACCGCCGTCGAAAAATCCGACCTCGCCTTCAAAACCCTCCTGGCCATCCGCTCCAAACTGATGGACGCGTACGATGAGATCAAAGGCATCTCGGTGTGATGAGAAAACGAAACGTGATGGCGCGAAACGTGATGAAAAAAATCTTCATGTTTCGCGTTTTCATCTTTCATTCCACAACTTTCCCTTGCAATTTGCGCCGTGGATGGTTTAACTATGCTTCGCGGCAAGGATGCCGCTGTCCGATTATTTCTCCTCGGCCAGGGAGGGCTGAGCGATGGAATTCCTCAAAGCTCAAATCACGCGCATTCAGGCACAGCTCAACGGTCTTTCTGCCAGTCAGAAGATGCTCACGGTTTCGCTCGTCGCGATCATGGTGATGACCATGCTCTTTTGGTCGCGCTACGCGGGCGAGCCGGACATGGAACCGATCCTCAACCAGTCGCTCAGCGCCGACGACATTTCGCAGATCGTCGCGACCCTCAAGGGACAGGGAATCCCCTACAGCGTCAACGGCGACCGCGTGATGGTCGCCTCTGATCGCAAGATGGATGTTCTGGCGGAGTTGGGATTCGCCCAGGCGCTGCCGCGGAATTTCGACAGCGCCTTCGATGACATGCTCAGCAAGATGGACATGTTCGCTGGCCCGGATAAATCTGCCCACATGTGGCTCGAAGCCCGCCAGCGGACGCTGTCGCGATTGATCGGCAGCTTTCCCAACGTGGCCATCGCCGATGTCGTGATCGATGCCACCGAGGAGCGCAGTCTTACCGGCAATAACATCGAGCCCTCCGCGACGATCATGATTAAAACACGCGGCGGCGAGAACAACTACAAGCGGTTGGCCACCAGCGCCGCCGCAATCGTCAGCGGCGCCAAGGCCGGCCTGACGCAGGGTCATATCAAAGTCGTCATCGACGGGATTCCCGTTCCTCTAAAGGATCCAGGCGAAGGAGGCGCATTTGCCGGTGAGGAGGGCGTCGATCTCCAGCGGCAAAACGAAGCTTATTATCGTGAAAAGATCATGGAGCATTTCCAGTATATCACCGGTCTGATGGCTTCCGTCACGGTGAAGCTTAACACCGCTTCCAGCACCACCATCAAGCATACGGTCGATGCCAAAGGAGCCGTCTCTTTGCCCAAGAGCACCGACGAGCAAACATCCGAATCGACCAGTGGTGGCGCGGGCGGTGAACCCGGCGCCGAGCCCAACGTCGGCGTGGCCATCGCTCAAGGCGGCGGTGGGGGGGAGAATTCCAACACCAGCAACTCCAAGAGCGAATTCGACAACGACTATTCCAAGGAAGACCAGTGGACCAAACAGGGTTCGGGCGACGCCACCGTCATCGCCGCCACTGTCCGCGTGCCGCGCAGTTATTTCGTGACGGCCTATAAAAATAAAAACAACGGCAAGGACGCCGACGATGCCGCCCTAGGCACGTTCATGGACGAGGAGTTGGTTCAGATCAAGAAGGAAGTCAAAGCCTGCACGGGAATCGCCTCCGATGACGCGATTATCGTCGGAGCTTACAACGATCCGCCTCCATCCGAGACCGCTACGACGCTATCCGCTCCGTCAACGTTCACGACGGCCCTGACCAGCCACGTAAAAGAAATCGGCGTCGGAATTCTCGCGGCCCTGAGCCTCTTCATGGTGTCGATGATCGTTCGCAAGGGCGGCACGATGCCGGTGCTGGCAACGGGCGGCGGCAGCAGCGTCGGTGGGACGTTGCAGATGCCGCTGGGCGCTCTGGGTGAAAATTTACAGCCCTTGGCCGCAGGCGAGAACGTCGTTGGGCAAGTCAGCGAAAGCGGTTCCTCCCTGGACGGCATCGAGCTTGATCCCGAATCCGCCAAGGCCAAGCAAATGCTCGAACAGGTCCAACAGATGGTACAGGCCAACCCTGACGCGGCCGCCAACCTCGTCAAACGATGGCTCAACCGCACCTAGCCCGGCTGGGCGCGGCCGATATGAAACAATGAAAGGAGCGCCGAGGTCGCCTCCTCGGCCATCAGCCCATGCCCGACGTTCCCGGAATTCGCAAAGCCGCGATCTTTCTCCTCTCCCTGGATCAGGATCAGGCCGCTGAAATTCTGAAGCGCCTCCCGCCCGAGGCCGTTGAGGAGGTCAGCCGCGAAATTGCCGGCCTCAACGAAGTGCCGGTCGCGACCCGCAAGGAAATCTTCGGCGAATTCTACAATGTCGCCCTGGCCAATTCATACGTCAGCTCCGGCGGGCTCGAATACGCCAAATCGCTTCTGACTAAATCCCTCAGCGAAGATGATGCCAACCGTGTCATCAAGCAGGTGACCCAGCAAGTTAAAACGACCCCCTTCTCATTCCTCCAGAAAGCCGAAAGCGAAAACCTGCTGACATTCATCCAGGACGAGCATCCGCAGACGATCGCTCTGATCCTGGCCCATCTTCCTCCGCAGAAGGCCAGCGAAATCCTCGTCGGGCTGCCCAACCAGAAACAGATCGAGGTCGTCAAGCGCATCGCCAACATGGAGCAGACCAATCCCGAGGTCATTAAGGAAGTCGAGCTGGGGTTGGAGCATCGCCTGTCCGATATCGTAAGCCAGACCTTTGAAAAAGCCGGTGGCGTCGACACCGTCGCTGAAATCCTCAACCTCGCCGATCGTTCCAGCGAGAAGGGGATCATGGAAGGCCTCGAAGCCGAAGATCCCGATCTCGTCGAGCAGATTCGCCGTCTCATGTTCGTCTTCGAGGACATTTTGCTGGTCAACGACAAGGGGATTCAGTCGGTCCTCAAGGAAATCGACAACGAAGAGCTTTCCCTGGCCCTCAAAACGGCCAGCGAGGACCTCAAGCAGAAGATTTTCAAGAACATGTCCGAGCGCGCCGCGCAGCTCATTCAGGAAGACATGC
>CAZCKE010000348.1:0-4770 GCA_964499005.1 uncultured Tepidisphaeraceae bacterium | reverse complement strand
AACTCCCAGACTCACCCAGCTCGCCCCATTGCAGGCAAAACGGGGAAAACTCCGTCTTTCCAAGCAAATTCTCGCCAGGCATTTTCGCGGCGAAAAACCCGGCAATATTCTGGGAATCCACAGCCTCGGCCAGAACAACACCGCCAAATGGATCGCGATCCAACTGCATCGCGGAAACGATCCATCGTCCATCGAAATGAACAATCGCGCCGCCCATCACTGGCACGACGATTTGCGCTCCCTGGGTTTTCGGCCTCTGCTGATCGACTCCGACGGCCAGGGCGAATACTGCCTCATCGTTGTTTTTCGCCAGGCCGTCCCCGCGCCGCTGGCCCGGCATTTCGCCGGCGCGTTTGTTCGCGACTACACCAAGCTCGGATTGCAACAGCCGCCCCCTATTCTTCCGGCCGGCGACCAATTCGACGAAAATGATTGGCTTTGCCTGCCGGGATGTCATCCCGTGAATGGGCAATGGAGCCGCGTCTGGAAATTGCGCCGCTGGGTTGAGGGCGCCGATGCGGTCGAAGCCTTGCTGCATGCGCACGGCGATTCACCCGCGCTCATTCGCAAGCTCGGCGTGCCCGCGACGCTCCTTTCAATGGATGGGCAGGCCGTGCCCCCCATCCCGCTGCGCGAATCGGCCGGCCACCTCAACGCGGTTGCCGTCACACCCACCAAAGTCCCCAAATCGCGCAAAAAACTGCCCGACCGTGGCGAACTCGAACGACAGGTCCTCTGTTATCTTCTGGCATCCACTCGCAGTGGCGATGAAGCCACAGCGTTTGCTGCCCTATATGCTGCCGAGGCGGGGCCTGACGCTTTTACCCAACCGGTTCATCGCGATATTTTCCAGGCCATGCAAAAATTGCATGCCGCCGGCGAACGAATCACTCCTTCGTTCATCGGCGAGCAGATTCCCGAAGACCGGCGGCGCGCGGCCTTGGATGTCCTGGACGAATTGATCCTGCAAAAGCCGCCGGCCTTTGATTCGTTTGATGAATCGCTCCCCACGCTGGCCCGCCCCGAGCCCACCCCTACCTTGGCTCAGCCGATTACTGTGCATGTCGAAACCCAAAATCCCCCTGCTCCTCCGTCGCAAACCTCCCCCGATGGACAGGACTTGGAATTGCAATTTCTCGTCAAAGCCTGGCCAACCCTGGCTCCGTCGGTTCGAAGGGCCCTGGTGACTCTGGCCATCGGCAGCCGCACTTCCGAACCCTCCAAAGCCTCCTGAGCTTTACAAATTTTCCCTGTCGTCCGGTCGGTATCGCCTGTACCCTAGAGCCAGTGCGTTGGATCATCGGGGACATTCACGGGATGCTGCAGCCATTGAAAGGGCTCGTTGAGGCGATCCGTAAAACCGACGCTTCTCCCCAGTGGCTTTTCGTGGGCGATTACGTCAATCGGGGCCCCGATTCCAAAGGCGTCATCGAATTCCTGCTGCATCTTCCCCAGGCCCGATTTTGCCGCGGAAATCACGACGACATTTTCGATCTGATCCTCAACGGCAAATGCTTCGCGGAGGATGTCGCCAAGAACAACCGCAGCGCCGCGTTCCGCTGGTTCATGGAACATGGTCTGGCCGAGACCTTCGCCAGCTACGGCGTCGACCTGGGCCAGATGCAAACGGCGCTCACGCAGACGACGCATGCCAACCTTGAAGCACTGATCTCCCGAGTCCCTTCCTCGCATCGCAGATTCATTCGCGATCTGCTTCCGGTGATTGAGGAATCCGATTTGTTCGTCACCCACGCCCGCTGGGACCCGGCGGTGCCCGATGAAGACCCAAGTCTTTCGACTTATCTGGAAGTGGATATGTCCCTGCGCAAAACCGCCACCTGGGGCCGTTTCACTCCCGAAGAATTGGACTGCGAAAAAACCTGGCGCCGGACCGGCTATTTCGGTCATACCCCCGTCGACAGCTACGGCGCGCGCGGCGGGTACGATCCCAACGGCGGCGGACGACTGATCCCCATCATCGCCAACAAGGTCGTCCTCCTCGATACCGCCGCCGCCCTCAGTCCCGTCGGACGCCTGACGGCCTACTGCCCCGAGTTGTCTCAATTCATACAGGTCGACCGCCAGGGCAACCTGATCCACGCAACGTAGGATGCAATGATCCACGAAACTCGAAAAGGCGACGCCCTCCGATGATCCGCCACCGTTGGCTCATCCGAATTGGCATCTCATCCGCCATCGTTTTTGCGCTGGCAATTTTCATCTTCTGGCTATTGGTCCCGCGCATCGTTCAGCACGCTCTTCTTACCAGGCTCGTGGCGGTTGGATTAGAGAACGTGCGATTGGACGTGAGCCGAGTGACGCCCTGGAACGCCGAATTGAAAAATTTTCATGTCGCTGGCGGGGACGATCAGATTCAGAACATTTCTGTCCGCTACACTCCATCCTTACTCTGGCAAGGACAGATCGATGAGGTGACGCTTCGTGGTGTTCAACTGCATATCGGGTTGCGCGATGGAAAGGTCGATCCAAAATTGCAGTTGAAACCGGCCGGCAACGATTCTCAAAGCGGCGATGCCTTCACGCTTCCCTTGCAGCGCATTGAATTGGATTCATCAACGATTTATCTGGAATTGGCCACGGCATCCATCGCGATTCCAGTCAAAGGATCGCTCGCACGCCAGCCCGACGGAAAGTTCGCGGCGGAACTCCAACTCACTCTCGCGGGAAAGCCGCTTTCCATCCGCGGGACCGTCGGGCCAGGAAAGAATGACGCCGATTTATCCGCCAGCGCGGCTCAGGTCGATGCGTCAACCGTGGGGACCATCCTAAGCAGCCTGGCGCCGGCAAGCCATCTGTCCGGCGGCGGGACCACGAGCCTGGATGCTCAATTTCATCACGGAATTGACGGCAGCAATCTTTCGGTAAAATTAGGCCCGCAGGACATCACCGTCGCCTTCGCCGCCCCGGACTCGACTCACAAACCTACAAACATTCACGGGATCGTCGGTGTCTTTAATCTAGACGTCGGTTTCGGATCGTCTGGACCCGGCGCGACGCTCGCGATTCGTGATACCGCGTTCGACAGCCAATCCTTGGGTGTCAGCGCCGAGAAAATTAATTCGACCATCGCATTTGAAGACCTGTTCCGGCTGGTCACCAAATCGGACCAGCAGATAAAAATCGGCCGCTTGAACGTTGGAAAGTTCAGCTTCACGAACGGCGACGTCCTCTTCAATGCCGATGGCGCGAAAAATTGGAACGTGAGCAAAACGACATGGTTATGGCTGAGCGGTGCCGTGGCGGGCGAAAACATCTCCATTCAAGGCTCGCATGCCCAAGGCACGATATTGCTCGATCATTTGGATTTACATCAGTTGCTCGCCTTCTTTGCCCCCGAAGAAGCCGACGGAGACGGAATGGTGAACGGACGCATCCCATTTGTTCTCGATGGCTCCGAAATTCGCCTCGGCGACGGCGTATTAACCGCCCTTCCCGGCGGAATCTTGCGCGTGAAAGACACAAAAACGGTCGGCGGTGTTCTTGGTTTCACGCAATTGCCCGTCGAAACAAGAGAGCAACTGCTCGAGGCTTTGAGCAACCTGAAATACGATATCATGGAAGGAAACACCCGATATGAATCCGGACGTCTTGTTGTGCCCGTTCATATCGTCGGCCGCGGCCAAACCGGCGCCCGAAAAGCCGTCGATCTCTTGTTAAATGTCAAGGGGCTCGATGATGCCATTCGGGTATATTTGGGGATACAAAAAGGAATGTCGTCGATCGGCAATCGACATTGAGGATATCATGAAAAACAAACTTCCATGGATAGCATCAGCGGCGATTCTGGCCTGCGCGGCAGGCTGTGCAAGCGTCTCCGTCCAGGGCGGCGATAAACCCATCCACATCGTCGCCGACGTCAATGTCAACATCAAAGTGGCCCACGAGCTGGACGATTTCTTCGCCTTTCAGGACAAGCCCACGACCGCCCCGGACCAGCAAAAATAGTCGCCCCATCAACACGAGGAGAATCCCATGAAAACCCGCATCGCTCTGACGGCCTTCACGCTACTGGCCCTCTCGATCACGGCCTTCGGCGACGATATGTCCGATCTCCAGGCCCGATTCAAAGCGCGATACCCTCAGATCTCCGCGCTAAAACAATCCGGCCTCATCGGCGAAACCACCGCCGGAATTCTCGAATTCGTCAAACCCGGCACCGGCGACGACAACGCCCAGAAACTCGTCAAAGACGAAAACGACGACCGCCAACAGCTTTACAAATTACTTGCCGAAAAAGAAGGCTCCACTCCCGACCAGGTCGCCCAATTAAACGCACGACGCAACTTCGACCATGCCAAACCCGGCGAATGGCTCAAAGACGCTGACGGAAAATGGATGCAGAAATCGTAATCATCTGACGCGTCAGCACCCTCGGCGAGCGGATCGAGCAGCGGTCGATATCGTTTACACCGCCACCCGCCGCCAGGTCCGTGACGACGACCCTCAGGACGTCCTCCATCCCCTTTTAACCACGTCGCGTGCGACGCGCTTTCACTCCCCACTTGTCCCCACTCTCCCCCCCGATTACCTTCCCTCCCCGTGACGACGTCGTTGACCATCGAAAACGCCCCTCCGGCCCAATCCCCCGCAAACCCCCAGCCCGATCTGGCCGGCCTCGACTCCGCCATCGCCCGCGCCCAATCCTGCCTCCCCTCCAAACAATTCGACCCCGGCTACTGGGTCGGCGAGCTCCAGGGCCACAGCACCCGCAAACCCCAAAACCCCCTCCACAAACTGAACCCCAAACAA